>JAJCYX010000277.1 GCA_029262715.1 Chloroflexota bacterium | reverse complement strand
AACCATAGCTGCGGGTGCGCATGCCAAAATCCCGAAGCTAATTCAAGAAGAATTCCGCTAAATGACTCCGCCACTAGCCAGCATTTTGATGTCCATCTTCAACGCTAATAGTGGCGTGAGACAGGCCATCTCCGGTCGAGGCCAGCGACTGTACGAAGTAGCCAGGTACGCAGTTGTGAACGATAGCCTGGCGATTACTCAATGAATGTTGTCATTGTCGTTGACCGCTACTACCCCCACGTTGGTGGGATCGAACGCTACGTCCAGGGTCTGAGCAGGCAGCTGACCAAAGACGGCCACCAGATGACGATAGTCACAGGTGAGGCGCCGGATTCTCCTGGTGCAGAGATCACGCCGGACGCCAGCATCATTCGAACTTCGGCTCTCGGCAACGCGTCAGCCGATCCGCAAGGTCCTCTCCGCGACGCAGGGCAGATAGCCAAGCTGCTTGAAGCTCTGGCCCCCGATGTAGTCTACGCGAACAACCATGCATCTTTGGGCGCGATTCGTGCCGCTCAAACTGTCGGGATTCCGGTGGTCTATGGCTGCCACGGTTGGGGACTGTTGTGCCCTTCAAAGATTCGCCTGCTGAAACCAACTGGAGACCTCTGTCAGGCCGAGACCAGTATGAATGCCTGCATGAAATGCTTTGCAAGCGGCCCGACCCAGTGGAAAACCGCGATTCCCGGTTTCACAAGGCAGGCAACTCGTATTCGCCGTTATGTCGGATATCACGACATCTTGAACTCGGCAGACGCGCGAATTGGAATCTCTCAGGTTGCTGCTGATATGTTCCGGGGGCAGGACAACACCTATGCGATCCATCCCGGACTCGATCTCGATACCTACAAGCCTGCGGATGCCGATGAATTCAGAGCGCTATTCGGGATAGATGGGGACTATATTTTTGTGCCGGGGCGTATCAACCCCATCAAGGGCCAGATGGACGCTCTCAATGCCCTTCACGAGAGTGTTCTGGATTCGACACTAGTTTTTGCCGGAAACGTAGCCCTTGATCCGGAATCGAAAACGGATGTTGGACCCTATGGCCGTGCTCTGTGGGAACGTGCCGAAAAGCTCGGGATGACAGACCGCGTTGTGTTCACCGGCATGCTTTCGCAACAAGAAATGGTCCAGGCGTATTCAGGAGCGGTCGCAACAGTAGTACCGTCGGTCTGGGCCGAGCCTTTCGGCTATGTGGCCGCCGAATCGATGGCCTGCGGCACACCCGTGGTGATTACCAGCAACTCGGGCGCTGCAGAGTTGGTTGATGATGAGGTCGGGCAGAAGGTGCCGAGGCAGGATCACTATGCCATCGCACGCGCCCTTGAGCGAGTTGCACCGCAAAGCAAGCAGCTTGGTGCCGCCGCACGGCTCAGAGCTGAAGAAAAATTGTCGTGGCCTACTGTTGCAGTACGGACTATGGATGTGCTGGAACAGGTGCGAGAGCGCAATTCTGTGCAACTGGAACAGGCGGCATAGAGTCCGGCCGAAGATATTCCATACAGTGTATGGATTATTAGTCCGAGCCCGAACGGTCAGGCCACCGCATCGACCTCTTCATCTTGATCGTTCACTACGGTTGTCGAAGAATTTGATGTCAGCGTGAATGGCACAACTTTCGACGGTGTTAAGGGAGCTGGTGCAGGTGACTCAGGTGTTTGCGTCGGGGAGTCACTGGTGGCGTGGCCCCATCTGGCGAGCACCGTGTTGAAGGCAGCAAGCGTAAGAAGCTTGATATCTAGAAACATGCTCATAGAGCGGGCGTACTGCAAGTCGTAGACCAGTTTGTCAGGCGGCGAAAGATCATATTTGCCGTAAACCTGAGCCATGCCCGCCATACCGGGTCGGATTGACAGCCTCTGGTCAAACTCGGGTGTGTGGCTTGCGAACTGCACGTGCAGTTGTGGTCTCTCGGGACGTGGTCCAACCAGGCTCATGTCGCCAGCCCAGACATTGAGAACCTGTGGCAATTCGTCGAGAGCCGTGTGCCTCAGTAACCGGCCAACTCTCGTGATCCGAGGATCGTTTCGGCTTGCCCAAACCGCGCCGGTTCCTTTTTCGGCATCGATGACCATTGACCTGAATTTACGCACCCTGAACCGCTTGCCGCCCCGACCAACGCGTTCCTGCGAGTAGAAAACCGGTCCACCGTCATCCAGTTTGATCGCAAGCGGAATCGCTATCCAGAGAAGCAACCACAGGGGTACGAGCAACAGGTGTGCGATTACTAGCACAGCTAGATCAAAAGGTCGTTTGTAAAAAGGCTCGGAAACACATTCAGCGGAGATTTCTGGGGTCATCGATTCCGTTCTTATTGCCAATGATCTGTTTCCGGGTTTCGCGTTGTAGCGTTCGATTAGTCGAAAGGCTCGACACACCGTCTGATCTCACGATCGAGCCCGCTCGCAAGTGTTGTACGCGAAAGCCGGGGATTAGGCTGCGCGCAAGAACAATTCAATCGTAGAGGGGCCTTGCACGGTCACAGCATCGGTTAGCGGTGTAGTTCGGTCGATGTGTCGAGGCTCCAAACGTCAGTAGGTGAGTCCACGTACGAGTGCGCGTGTCTGCCGTCACTGACCGGTGAATGGCAGGCCATCAAACTTGTCAGGCAATACACGGAACTCTCGTCCTGTCGGCGCGAGTCCATATGCATGAAAGTTCCCGGGTCACGAACAGCACCTTACTCACGTGAGGTCCCAAGCAATCTTGTACTGATGCCAGACAACCCACCGAAGATATCCGCGGTCATCGTCCCAAAGAACGAAGAGGCGACGATTCGACGCTGCGTGAGTTCAGTACTTGATCAGTCTGTATCTGTACACGAAATCATTGTTGTGGACGGGAACTCCATCGACCATACCGCTCGCTACGTGTCCGATCTCGCCAGACAGTACGACGAGATCAACCTGATCTCAGAAGATTCGCACGGTCCAGATAGCGGTCCTGCAGCTGCCAGAAACACCGGCGCTGCACTGGCAACAGGAGACATGTTGCTGTTTCTCAACGGTGACGTGACGATAGGGCCGGACTATGCGTCCAGGCTCCTCAACTTGATGAGTGAGCAAGATCTGGATGCTGTATCGGGACTACGGTGGAATGTACGCAATCTATTCAAAGCTGTTCGGTTCGCAGCGCTTTCTGTATTCACCTGGCATGCAATTCTTGTTTCAGGTGAACCTGAACGGAGTAGAAGTACAGAAGACGGAACACTTTGAACCACATTTTCAACAAGGAGTGGCGGGAACAGGTCGAAAACCTCCTCGGACGACTGCGATCGAGCGTTGAGCCAGTTCGAGCGAAAGTAGTTGAGTGGTTTCAAGACATTTCAATCAAGGATGCCATTTCAGCAAGAATGCGTGGCGTCTTCACCACTGACAGACCAGTCCTGGAGATCACAAGTATTCGACCATCTACATTGATCGTTTTGATGGTAGGGGCTTCTGTTCAACAGTATGAACAGTCTGGTCAGCTAGGACGTCTATCAAGCGCTCTCGATCGGCACGCAAAGTACTTTCGGTCAGTTGTGTTGATGACCACCGACCGAAGCGACTACACATCAAGTTTCGATTCTGATCGCGTTAGTCATGTGCAGCTGCCTCGACTACTCTCGCCAACTCCGTTTGGTGGTATCGCGCTCTTGATGTCCGCATTCTTGAGGTTTCGAATGATCCGGAAGGCGACCTCCGTTGTGATCGTGGATGAGCAATCGGCACCTACCGGATGGATGGTCAGCCGGTTGAGCGGCTCGTGTCTGTCGATGTCGGTGGGTGCACCGTGGGGACCGCCGCAGGATATGAATACTGAAGGCATGAGGCGTTGGGTTGTTCGAGCTGCGATACGAAGAGTCGAGCAGATTGTTCAGTGGCCAAACGTGGATGTTCAGCCTTCCACAGACGAACGGGCTGTTTTGGCACTCCCGAATCTTGTCGATGCTGACCTTTTCTGTCCGTTAACGACCACCGATCCGGCCCGGCCGCGAACTGTTGGTGTGTTCCTGGGAGCGGAAAATGAGGCCGATGCTCGCGTCATACTGGGGGTTTCAGGCAGGTTGGCACGCCGAAATCAAAGCGTCGTTATTCGGGTGTTCGTCAGTGGACATGAAGCAGAATCCCGCGCTTCGGCTATGCAGGCTGAAGTGGCGGAACAAGATCTGTCTATCGAGTTTCAGACGCTACCACGCGTCGAGATGCGACCCGACGCAATAGCTCGACTGCGAATGTGCATAGCGTTCAACGACGCAGAATCTATCCAGAATCTTCTCCAGGCCATGGCCTCCGGTGTACCTGGAATAGCGGTAGCGCCTGCGGCGGCCGATGAGGAAGTCGACAAGCCTGGCTGGTCCCGATTCGTGCTTTTTTCGAGTCCGACTGAGGAAGAGATTTCACGGAACATTGAAACGCTGTTTCGAGAGCCGGGAGTGCGGCTGCGGATGGCAAGGGAAGGTCGCCGTTTCGTGATTGCAAACCACTCACTTGAGGCACTCGCAACTCGAGAATCGAAATTACTTCTCGGTCCGGATCATTTGGATAACTCGGACTTCATCCCGGAAGATGAGTTCGACTCCGATGCTGAGGCAGAGAAACTGGCACAAATGCTTGAGATGGTGGGCGTCATGCGCACCGACTCTGAAAATGACGATGGCGGTGAGACGGCAGCGTGAGGGTAGTCCCATTTTTGCCAATTTGAGCGCAGACTAAACGCCTGTTGGACCTTTGACAGCAACTCTGGCATCTAAAAACGTGAAATACCCTACAGATTGGTGCAACGAAAAGCCTCAGATCGCGAGTAGGTTGCAACTGACAGAATCTCTGCATTGGGGCATAGGCCGTACCCCCTGAGGTTGACGCCGAATTCACCCTCGACACCGGCAACTGCGACTCATAACCTAGTGAGCGAGTCGAGATTGACCATGTCACGCAATGTATCGAGACGAACATACCGGAAGGTGACAAACAGATATGAGTGAAGTCAGAGAAGCCGATCTTTTGATCGCAGGGCAGGGCGCTGCAGCATTTGCATCTGCGCTTTATGCAGCCCGCTACCAGATGGACCTCGTGATTGCCGCCGAGCAATTCGGCGGTGAGACGGCGATCGGCGGCATGATCGAAAACTACCCTGGAACAGGGGACATCGATGGCTTTGAACTGATGATGAAGTTCAAGGAGCAGGTGGACAAACTCGAAGTTCCTACGCTCAACTCCAATGTTGTTAAGGCCACGAAAGACGGCGATCGCTTTAGAGTTGAGCTTGAAGACGGCTCGGTGGTGAACGCTCTATCGGTCATCCTTGCGGTTGGTAGAGAGCGCAGGAAGCTGGAACTTCCACATGAGGATGAGTGGACAGGGAACGGCGTTTCCTACTGCTCAACATGTGATGCGCCTCTGTACCGAAATAAGAAATCGGCTGGGGTTGTAGGTGGCGGAAACGCTGCTGTGGAAGGCGCTATTCTGCTCGCCAAGTATGCCGAGACCGTCTACCTGGTCTACCGGGGGGCAAAGCTATTCAGGCCTGAGCCTATCCTGCTGAAGGTTCTCGATAAGACCGACAATGTGAAGGTGTTGCTGGAGACGGAAGTTGCCGAGCTGCTTGGCAGTGACGAGGCCGGACTTACCGGGATCAGGCTCACAAAGCCTTTCGAAGGCACTGACGAACTGACTCTGGACGGTCTGTTCATCGAAGCAGGAGCGGATCCAAGACTTGATGTGCCGAATCAGCTTGGCCTTGAGATCAATCCAGACACCGATGAAGTCCACGTTGACAGGATGCAGAAGACGAATGTCCCAGGCGTCTATGCTGCTGGCGATCTGACGGATGGCACCGATCTGAAGCAGACGATCACCGCTGCATCGCAGGGCGCAATATCTGCGCTGTCTGCCTACACATACGTGATGGAGCATCCGTCTAAGCTGGGTGAAGAGGCCGAGCCGGTCGCTGCAGGCGCTGACTAGGTTTGCTGTAGAAACCAAGAAGAGTTCTGAAACTGTGCCGATAGCCATATCGGCGCAGTTTCGCGTCGGATTTCGCTACAGAATATCGGCCTCAGTTTCAGTCCACAAGTAAAGAGGTCCGGCAGGGATGGATGCCGGACCTCTCTTTTATCAGCCCATTTAGCCTGGGACTAGGCTCAGGGCTGCTGCACGAACTTCGGCTAGTAGTAGACGACTTCTGTGCCGGTGTCCGTGGCCGGAGCCTCAGGGCTCGGGGCGTTGAAGCCACGGAACCCTCCGAAGCCACCCGGACCTCTGTGTCCGCCACGCCCAAAGCGACCGTGGTGTCCACCTCTGCCGTACTCAGAGCGCAGTTTTTCGAGTGCCTCTTCCGGACGAGCACCGAACCAAGAAGCGATTTCGTCAGACTCGGATTGCGTCAGGATCTCCTCAGAAACCAGACCAGCCAGGAAGTCGGTAAGACCGTCATCGTGGTAAGCCTGTCTGAGACCGAACCTTTCACTGCGGCTCAAGTCGTCAAGCGCTTCCGGTTTGCCGTTAAACCAGTCTCGGATAGCGTCCGCTTCTTCAACGGTGATAACGCCGTCCTCGACTCCGGTTGCAAGCCTCTCCTCGAGTCGCTCGGCCCGGGCTTCGGATCGAGCCTGCTCGACGGCAGTAGACAGCTCATCAGGGCTAACACCAAGTAGCTCTGCTACTCGGTCAAGCCGCTCTGACGAGCCTCCGAATCCGTGCGCACTCGCCGCCGCTACGCTCACCAGCGAAAACGCTGCCAGCGCAACGAACACTCCGAACAATGTAAGTTTTCTCTTCATCTGTTCCTCTCTCCGTGCTGCTTATGCGCGTAGCGCAATGTTTCGCAGTCCACACATTTAAGTTAGTCGACGAACTTGAGGAGGCCATATGACCATTCTTAGAGTCTTCACAGATTCGGCAATCACTACTCGTGGCGTAGCGCTTCGATAGGATCGAGTGAAGCCGCTCTGGCTGCCGGGTATAGGCCAGCGACCAGTCCGATGCCACCTGCGACGATCATTGCGAGCAGAGCGATATCCACGGACATTTCGGCATCGAAGGTTGTATTGAGGAATTGCACTCCACTGAACTGTTTCGTGATGACCGCCCCAGCAGCAAGGCCGAGCAGTCCACCACCGATACTCAGGACAGTTGCTTCGGTCAGGAATTGGAGCAGAACGGCTGCTCTCCGAGCGCCAATCGCACGGCGAATACCAATCTCTCTTGTCCGTTCGGTGACAGATACGAGCATGATGTTCATGATCCCGATACCACCAACTACGAGCGAGATCCCTCCGACAACACCGAGAAAGATCACGAGCACATCGGTTGTTTCTTCGAGAGTTTCCGCGATGCCAGCGCTGTTCGAGATCGTGAAGTCAGGTGATTCATTGAAGCTGAGTCCGTGTTCGAGCCTGATCGCTACGTCTGCCTGATCTGCTGCCGCTTCGATTGAGTCGGCGTCAATCGCCTTCACCAGGATCTGGCTGACGTTGATCGTATCGCCAGGAGCTGCGTTGGAATCTAGCCGAGATTCGGCGGTTGTCAGTGGCAGGAATACCTGGTCATCTACGCGGGTAAAGCCGCCGACAGGTTCAAGCACTCCGGCAACTAGGAAGAGACGACCATTTATCGAGAACTCTTGTCCCGTCGCTTCCTGTCCCGGGAACAGGTTGGTAGCCAGATTTGAACCGAGGACTACCACATCTGAGCGCGAGATCAGGTCTACCGGCGACAGGCTGCGTCCACTTGCGAGATCGTAGCCGTTGACCTCGAAGTATTCGGGAGTCACACCGGTTGCGGTGGTCGTCAGAGCCGTTGCTCCAAGCGATATTTCTGCATTGCCAGCGCTTAACGATGCCGCAACCGACTCAATGTCGTGAGCATTTGGCGAAGTTGCGATGGCGGTTACGTCGTCATATGTAAGGTCTTGCGCGTCATCAGATGCAAAATCCACACTGATGAAGAGCAGTTCTGCGCCCTGCGCCGAGATGCGAGATGTGATCGATTCCTGTGCACCGCGTCCGATCGCCATCAGAGCGATTACAGATGTAACACCAATGACTACGCCGAGCAGTGTTAACGAGGAACGCAACTTGCTTGCGGCTATGGAAGAGAACGCGGTGCTGAGGATCATGCCGGGACTCATCTCAACACCTCCGCTGGTTCTTCTGAGCGTTCGTAGCCAGAAAAAACTCGCTGGTCGATCTTCTCGTCGGTCAAAATCTTTCCATCACGCAACGTCACGATTCGTCTTGTCGCCGCCGAAACCTCTGGTTCATGCGTCACCATTACGACCGTCATGCCATCCTGCGAGTTCAGCTCCTGAAGGAGACCGATGATTTCTTCAGTAGAACGGCTGTCCAGGTTGCCGGTGGGTTCGTCTGCAAGCAAGAGGGCTGGCTGTCCAACAAGTGCACGTGCGATGCCGACGCGTTGCTGTTGACCGCCAGATAGTTGATTCGGTCTGTGATTGGCACGGTCTGAAAGCCCAACCCTGGCTAATGCTTCTTCGACCGCCTGCTTACGGTCGAAGTTGCGAGGGTTGTATCTCAATGGCAGCTCAATATTTTGTGCCGCTGTAAGTTGAGGCAGCAGGTTGTAGCTCTGAAATACGAATCCTATGTAACGGCCCCGGGTGTCAGAGAGCCGGTTGTCTGAGAACGAACCGGCATCGTTTCCGCTTAGCAGGTACTTGCCGGAAGTCGGTCGATCAAGGCAGCCGACAACGTTCATCAAGGTCGATTTACCCGAACCTGAAGCGCCCACGATGGCGACCATTTCACGTTCTTCGATGACCAGATCAATACCATCGAGCGCGGCGACTCGCTCACCGCCTATGTCGTAAATTTTGTGTAGGTCCTGTAGTTCGACAACAGATGTGGCCATTAGTTGCCCCCTCTTCCGCCACCGGCACCGCCACCACCGCCGCCGAACCCACCGCCACCCTGGCCGGGAATCCGAAAACCTCCGCCCGGAATGAATGGTTGGGCGTCGGCATCAGGCAGGCCTAGCTGTCCAGCAATGACTGCTGAGACCGTATCGCCTTCCCTGACACCTGAAAGCACTTCAACGAACGTTCCGTTTGACTGTCCAATTTGGATCGGCACCGTTTGTGTCCCCTGAGGGCCCACAAGTTCGACTGTGGGTTCGAAAATGGAACCACCTACGGTAGCGACCGGTACCATCACAACGTCGCTTACCTGGCTGCTGATGATCTGTGCGGAGGCCGTAAGCCCTTCGACCAGGTTCAGGTCTTCGGTACTGTCGAGTGTGATCGTGACCGGGAAGCTAACGGCACCTTGTTGCGACTGTTCCGAGGAGCCGATGAATGTCACGGTTCCGTTGAAGCTGCGTCCCGGAAGCGCATCCAGGCTGACGCTGACCGGCAATCCAACTTCAATCGATAGGATGTCTTCTTCGTCTACATCAGCATTGACGGCGACTACCGTGGTATCTGCGATCTCGGCGACCACAGTTGTCCTCGTGATGCTGTCGCTCGGCTCTACGTTCACTGTGAGAACAGTGCCTGAGACCGGCGAGGTCAGAGTCGCTGATTCGAGTGCCGCTTTCGCATCGAGCATGTTCTGTTGGGCCAATTCGAGTCTCGACTCAACATCGTCCATGATGGCGTCTGCGTTTGCTTCCGCCTGGGTAAAGACTATTGCCGCTTCGTCTCTCGTTGCTGCGGCTCCCTCGAAGGCCGCCTGTCTCGCGTTTAACATCTCAGGGTCGAGCAGCAATGCGAGCTCGTTTTGGGCTGTGGATAGATCATCTTCGGCTTTCTGTACCGCCTTCTCAGCAGCCAGTGAAAGTGAATCAGACGTGATGATCTGAGCTTCGAGATCCGATTGCGCGTCACTTAGGGCCGTCCGTGCTTCCTCGATCTCCACTAGAGGAGTAAGCACCGAGGACTTTGAACTCTCCGTGGCCGATGGATCAATTGCTGCTGCTGACATGTTGGTCCAGAGCCAGACAACTACGTCGTCCCACGGGGTCTGTTCATTGTCCTGCCATGGCGTTTCAGACTGAGTCTGCTCGACGGCATGGACGGTGTAGATGGCTTCGAGTGACACGTTCCAAAGCGCCAGAATCTCGTCGAGAGTCATCGATTCGAAGCCTTCAGGGACAACTCCTAGCCAACGCTTCAATACTTCCTGGTAAGACTGTTCAGCGTCTTCGACATCCTGTTCGGCTTGCGAAAGAGATGCGGAATTCCCCTGGCTATCCAGTTCAGCGATGGCCGCAGTAAGCTCCCGTTCTACGAAGGTGACTGCGTTGCGTGCTGCCTCGACCTCGGCGCCATCGACTCCACCAGCCGGAGCAACCAGTCTCAACTGGCTCTCAGCCTCGGTTACCGCCAATTCAGCGAGAGCGAGAGCCTCTGCGGCTGCTGCAGTTTCTGATCGAGAAGTCGCTCCTGATAAGGCAGTGTCATATTTCGCCTGTGCGGCACTCAGTTCCGCTTCGGCGGAGGTTACGGCGACCCGTAAACCAGCCACCGTTGTTGCGTCTAATGTTGCAATGGCTTCTCCGGCTTCAACCGTTTGGCCGGCAACGACCAGAACGTCTGCAACAGTGCCAGCTGCGTCGAACGAAACATCCGCTCTTTCTAGAAATGCAGATGTCCCACCGACTGAAATGGAGGTGGTTATCGTGCCTCGTTGGACCTGGAACTCAAGCTGTTCAGCGGTCTGTGCGGAGGCCTGCGAGTCGTCTCGCAGAAAAAGGGTTGCGACAAATGCCACGGCCCCAATAGCGATCACAGTAGCGATGGTCAGAACAGCGGTCTGGCCCGGCCGTTTCCGAGCCCTGTCAGTTATCGAATTAAGCATGCTCATGATTGTGTTTCTCAGTTAGCCGGGGCGTCCTGACCGCCACCGAACCTGCCTTGCCCACCGTTCTGTCGTCCGCCAAATCCACCTTCGGGCAGATCAAGTTCGGCCGAGCACAGTGCAAGTGCCTGTTGGATCTGCTCTTGCGAGAGTTGAGTTATGTCTGTGACCGAACCGCCTAGCGCGTTTTGAACGCACTCGTTTTCCAGTAGCCCGGCTCCTCCGAACCCGCCCGCCTGCCTCTCTCTGTCTCCGAGTTCTGTCCCAGGACCACCCGGCCTTTCATCTCCACCGCACTGTTCGAATACCGCCTGCCTCTGTTCGGCAGTCAAATCGGCGAAGTCGGTGACTTCGTTACCTGTGGCGGCTAGTACACAGACCGGGTCAAAACCGGCGGCGAACCCTCCGCCACGGGGTCCTCTGGCATCGGCGCTGCAATCCTCGAAGATTCTCGTTCTCTCAGCGTCAGTGATATCTGCGAACCCGGTGGCCGTTCTACCGAGGACCTGCTCAACACAGACCGGATCAAGCCCCCCGGCGGCCACAGATTCTTCATCCGGGCTCTGCTCAGCAGCTATGCTCCCATTGCCATCGCCTGCCAAAAGGAGCGTACTGACTTCGTCTGGTGAATCACTGGCAGAGGCGGGAGCGTCTCCGCTGGCGTCCGTGCCGCATGCAACTGCGGCTATCAGCGTTATAGCGATTGCCGCAACAAGCAGTGATATTCGTTTCCTGGCTGGCAAATTCTCTTCCGATCTCTTGTGGGCCAACGCTGGCCTTTTCATGATCCGTGCCTACATACTCCACTCCTAAAATTAAGTTGCCTTTCGAACAACATTTGAAAGCTCTAATACTTCCCTGGCACTTGAGCGCGAGAATCGAAGAACTATGCGAGTGCTGATAGTTGAAGACGAACCGGCGATCCGGCAGACGATGCTTCGTGTTTTCGAGCGCGAGGGATATTTCGTGGACGAAGCGGAGGACGGTCCAGGCGGTCTGTCACTGGCAGTTGCCGGCGGTCATGACGTGGTCATCCTGGATGTTTTGCTCCCTGGACTGGACGGATTCCAGGTGTGCAAGGCGATCCGCGCCGCAGGTGTGACGACACCTGTTCTGATGCTCACTGCGCTTAGTGATGTTGACGACCGCGTGACGGGCCTGGACTCCGGTGCGGATGACTATCTTGGCAAGCCGTTCGCATTCAAAGAGTTACTGGCACGGGTAAGGGCGCTTGCACGTCGTCCTGCAGGAGACTCGACGGAGCCGAAGCTTAAGTACGATGATCTCGAAGTCGATCTGCTCAGGCGTTCGGCGCGTCGTGGAACCCGCCGGATCGAGCTAACCACGACCGAGTTCAAACTCCTTGAATACATGGCGCTCAACGCCACTCATGTTCTTAGTCGTTCAAAGATCCTTGATGAGGTCTGGGGATTTGACTATGACGGTGAATCGAATGTTGTAGACACCTATGTTCACTACCTTCGCAGGAAGATTGATGCTGGAGAAGATCGCCAACTGATTCGCACGGTGCGTGGCTACGGCTACGCTCTCGGAGGCGCATAGCGATGGTTGGACAGGTTCGACTCACGATGACGGTCACGAACGTACTGGTTGTGGCCATAGTGGTCGTCGCACTACTGTTTGCTGCGTTTTTCATCGCTCGGCGCGTAATCAACCAGAACGCTGATAACGAGTTGATTGCGATCGCCGAGTCGGTACAGCGAACGACAGGGAACACCGGGTTTGGTGCGATTGGCAACAGACCTTCACCATTT
>JAJCYX010000276.1 GCA_029262715.1 Chloroflexota bacterium | reverse complement strand
GCGGCCGAACCACGGCGGCCACTGCAAGCCGGGAGCAGGCAGGAAGCTGGCTGTGGCCGCATGGAGATCTCTCAGAAACTTGCCTACCGCATATGCTCCATCGAGAGACCATGGTCCGGGATGTGTGAACTCACCTTCGATGAAGCCGAGGGTTTCGCGGCCGTCTTCATCGAGTCCTGACCCGATCAGGCGAGGTACCCCGCTGAACCCGACCGCTTCAAGATGGCGGAGGAATGTATGTACCGCAGGCGTCCACGGACTGGCGTCCCGCAGAACCACATTTCCACGGCGATATACGGCGCTCCGTTCGCCCATCGGCAGCCATGCACGAGGCATAGGTTTACTGAGGGGATTTTCTTGATCCGAGTCTGTCACGTGGGTCCTCTATGACGATTAGTGATGCTCGATTTCCAGTTGAGCCTGGGCCCGTTGAGCACCAGATGCCGTCGCTCACCTTTACTCGATGGCGCAGAACTCGTTGCCGTCTGGATCGAGCATGATGTGCCAGCGGAGGTTGTTTGCGCCGATCACCTCGCGAACACGCCTCGCCCCCAGCTCCTCGAGCCGTCGGACGCCGTTCTCGTAGCCGGCCAGTTTGAGATCAGGGTGCGCGCGATTCTTCTTCACCTTCCACTCTGGGACCTTCTGAAGACTTAGACCGGCGCAACCTGGCTGCGGGTCGAACAACACCCACTTATCGCTCTCGTCTGAGATCGCTGTGCCAAGGGCAGCCTGCCAGAAGGCGCGCTCGATCTCAAGATCGTGGACGTCAATCGAGATTCCAGTTAGCCGGGCGATAGGCTCCTGGTCGCCTGAAGTACTCATGTGCCGGTTCAATCTTGCAGGATGAAATTCACCGTGCTCAAAGCAAGTAAACGACGGTGCACAACTTCGCCGCGGCAAGCGGTATACGTCCCGGCCGTGCCCGAACCGGGCGCAGGATTTTTGCTGCTCGCCCCTGCCAAAGACCGACCCACCCTCTAACTCCCTCCCATCATGGGAGGGAGAACGTGCCGCACCCGCCTAGTTCGACCTAGCGTCACCACCCAGCGCACTGATATCTCCAAGTGTTCCGAGCATCTTTGTCAGCTCCATCGGTAGGATCCATTTCGTCGAGGCACCTTCTGCCATCGCCTTCAGTGCATCAACGTACTGCAGCGTCATCGTGTTTGCGTCCACGTTCTGGGCAACGTCATAGACCTTCTGCAATGCATCTGCGAAACCCTGTGCCCTCAACACCGCAGCTTCACGTTCACCTACAGCCGACAGAATCTGCGCCTGTTTTTCACCTTCAGCCTTCAGAATCTCCGATGCCTTCTGACCTTCGGCAACTGTGATGTCAGACTGCCGTTGGCCGTCTGCCTCGATGACTACAGCGCGCCTTACGCGCTCTGCTGACATCTGGCGGTTCATAGCCTCCTGGATGTCCCTTGGGGGATCGATTTCTCGAATTTCAACGTTTGTGACTTTGATTCCCCAACGTTCAGTTTCCTGGTCGAGCCGGACCCGGATCAGCTCATTGATCCGGTCACGCTGTGAAAGCACCTCGTCAAGGTCGATGTCACCGATCACCGCACGAAGGGTCGTGGTCGCAAGTCCAACCACCGCCTGCGTGTAGTTCGCTACCTCAAGGACCGCCTTCTCCGCTTTGGAGAGATCGATCCGCATATATATGAGGAAGTCGATCTCAATTGGCGCGTTGTCTTTCGTGATGTTGGTCTGACGAGGGATGTCCAAGACCTCAACACGGGTGTCGACTTTCTGGATCTGGTGGAGGATAGGGATAGAGAAGACTATTCCGGGTCCTCGCATGCCTTCGAACTTGCCCAGCCGGAATCGAGCGATACGCTCGTAGTCTCGAACAAAGTTGATAAAAGCCATGTCGTGGTCTCCGTCCTTAGTAGCAATGAAATGGTTGATCTCTGATCTCAACGGCTTTCGACGCCATCAGACCGATCATCAGCATGCGCAGACGTTCGCCAGACAAATACGCCACTGGGTGGCCGCAGTCTACACGTTCGCGGTTGCGCTATCGTCGTCCTGCCCCGCTGAAACACCTTTCACGTCGCCTGTCAGTGGCTCAACAAGTAGATGTAGGCCCTCAACTCTTGCAACACGGACATGCTCACCCTTCACAACACCTGTTCCCGGTATCGCAAATTCAGCATCTATTAACTGCGCAGACCAGAACTCTCCACCGACGTGCACCTCACCCTGCGGATCAAGGCTCTTTGTAACAAGCGCCTCTTGACCAACTAACCCAGTGCTCGACCCGGCGCTAACCCATAACGGTGCCCTTGCAGCCAGCCTGATCTGCCACGAAATCCAAATCACAATGCTCACAGCCGTTGCTCCGATAATTCCCAGTAGCCAGAAGCTGACGGTCTGCGTGCCTTCTGGCAAGTTCGGATCCGTGAAACGGCCAACAAGAAAGATGCCACCTATCACGAGCGCGACGCCGCCCGCTACTCCGAAGTAGCTGACGCCGTCTGCCTGCGACTCGAGAACGAACAGTAAGATCGCCAGTGCAATGAAGATCACGCCTGCCCAAGAGAAGTCGAGGTTTCCGACTCCTACCCAGCCAAGCACCATGAATGCGACCCCGAGTGTTCCGGGTATCCACAGTCCGGGGCTCCACAACTCAACGATTAGCCCGATAGTTCCCAGTGAGATGAGCAGGAAGGCGATGTTCGGGTCGGCAAGGAAGCTGATGATCCTGTCGATAAACGACATGCTGACCCGTTCGATTCGGGCGCCCCTCGTCTGAACAGTCATCTCGTTCTCGAATGTTTGGATCGCCAGGCCGTCCACCTGTTCGAGCAGATCGTCGAGATCTCTTGCGATAAGGTCTGCGATGTTCAGATCGACCGCTTCGTTGGCCGAGTATGAAGTGGCCTCCAGGACCGTTGCCTCAAGCGCATCAGAGTTGCGGCCTCGCTCATCGGCAATCGACCGCATGAACGCCGCTGTGTCCTGTGTGACCTTACTCGCAAGAGTGTCCGGCAGATCGTTTCCAGAGCCGTCAACGGGCGATGCGGCACCGATATTTGTTGCTGGGGCCATCGCAAGCAGGCCGGACGCAGCAGAGATGAATGTTCCCGCTGATGCAGCCTGTGCGCCTTCAGGAGCCACGAAGACGGTTATCGGCACCCTTGAGCCCAGTATCTCGGTCACCATGTCTCGGGTGCTGTCCAGGCTGCCGCCGGGTGTATCCAGCTCGATCACGATCAGTTCAACACCGTCGTCGTTCGCATTGTCGATCGCACGCTCCAAGTAGCGCGCAGAGA
>JAJCYX010000275.1 GCA_029262715.1 Chloroflexota bacterium | reverse complement strand
TGTGGGGAGTGCCTGATTCGAGCGTTCGAATTCCTGTTGGTCTGAACATCTGTCACACCGGCAAGGAAAAAGCTGCGTGCTACTCAACGGCGTCCAGTAGTCGTTGAACAGTTGACTGACTCTGGTGCCGGTCTCCAGGGAGTGTAAGTCCCTGAATGACTAATTGCGCGCTGCCCGAATCATCCCTGCGATATAGGCAATCTGCCCGATATGCTGGGCCGACTCGACCACGACCCGTCCCAGGGCCCACGCAACCGATGGTGCGGCTCTTTCCAGGGGCCATCGCTCCTCGAACGTAGCAGGCAGATCTTCATGCGTGAGTCCATCTAAGATCGGCCAAATTGAACTGCGAACCGCCGCCCTGTAAGCGTGGATCTCGCTCATTGGAACGTTCGGGAAGCCGACAACATCCTCGATTGAATCGCCGAGCCCGGTCGATTCTTTCGGCAGTCCAATCCGCTCGTACCATCCTTCTTTAACCCACAAACTTTCTCCATTCGTTATGTAAGAGTTGAACCAGATGTCCTCGAATCGACCAAAGTGCCAGAGCGTCCACAGGATGGGATTACTCGAAGGGCCTGGCTGCCAGCGCGCTTCTTCGTCGGTTATCCCTTCAAGAGCCTGATGGAGCTGCATGTCGTAGTCCTCAAGCTGAAACCGAGTTATATCTCTGAAATTCATTTCTCACTCCTTAAGCGCAGCCAGATGGCGGTACAAGCTACACCAACTCCCGTGATGTCCGTTCGTACACATTTGCAGTCGCGCTTTTTTACCTCATTCATCCACCATCGTCGGTTCATCCATCCACTGATCTGGAACCATTTGGAACTCCCTGTTCACCGGTATCGAGTGCACTGTGGGCGTTGGTCACTGATAGCGTACTCGATCTTTGCCTGCCCGCTTTAAGCAACTCTGACATCCAGTTTAGATTCCGCAGGCTGCGTCTGATTCTCCTGGTCTGGCGACGAGCCAACCATCTCTCACTCCTGGCTTCCGGCTCAAGCACAAACCTCGGACGAGGCCCATATGTCAGTTCTTCGTTCACAGCACCACTACGTTCGGCATTATTGGTGGCGAATCCCAGTCGCATCCGTCCTGTGGCTCATATCCGAACAGTCGCCTGGCATCTGTTAGATCTACGACTGGCGGGATGTTGGCTGACATACCGTAGACGATCTTGTAGCCGAGTTGACCGGGATGTTCGACACAACGCGTCAGAATCTGAGTTATGTCCCGTTGACTGACCCAGAGCGGCCTCACGAGACCCTCAACTGGAACGTCATCGGCCACACACTTTCCGACACGGACACAGACCGTCTCAAGTCCAACATTCTCGTGGAACACACGTGCAATGGATTCACCGGCAGCCTTTGTCGCGTCATAGGGCCGAACAGGTCGCGGCACGGAATCAGCATCGATTGCGACGCGATTTCCGAACGTATCAGTGGCACCGTCCGACAAGTCGTTCAAATACCCACGAATTACTCCACCCGATGATGCAAATACAACTCGCCGAACTCCACACTCGGCAGCTGCCCTGAAAACGTTGTATGTGCCGTCGATGTTCGTGCGGAGCAGTTCGCCGATCGGGTCATCGGCTCTGAACGCCGCCAGGTGAATAACCACGTCAATATCGCGGAAGGCTGGAAGAATCGCTTCATAGTTCGTTATGGAAGCGTTTACCTGTTCGTATCCGGTCACATGCGAACGGCAGAGTCCACGAACTTTGTGTCTACCCGACAATTCTTGCGCAAGCAGTGATCCGATCAGCCCGCTAATTCCGGTGATGAGGATGTTCATGCTGTTACTCGGGAAGTACCGATATCAGCGCATTACAGTGTTTCAACGACTGTGCAGAATCCAAGCCTTCACAGAGCATCACGACGTTGCCGTGAATCGCATAGTCCATGTAAGTCGGCACGAGTTCTCCACCGTTGTTGATTGCGAACGTTGTCTGGTGCCTGCGGTCTCTGGCCCCCTCTTTCCAGGTCATGTCGTCTTCAAAAATCAGCGCGTCCTCGCCTGTGACCTCCGCTGCGAGAATCGAACCCTGTTGAACCGCATCCTCATGCGAGTCATAGAAACGCAGCTCATAGTCTTTCGCGTCCTGCCCGTCTGATCGCCAGAAACCGTGTGATGCGGCTGTCGCACCGGTAAGCGCATCGACGTTGTAGGTTTTTAGTTGCTTGCACCCAATTGAAATAAAGTCGTCTGACGAGTAGTTTCGGCTTGCCTGGCTGACTCTCTGGACCGAATCTGCACCGGCCGCCTCTCCATTCGACCCGCATCCAGCGAATGCCACTATTGAGGCGAGCATTGCCAGTACAAGCAGCCATCGTGTCCGTAACATCACGTTTCTCCTTCGTAGAGCCGTTTTCCGGGGTGGCCTGTGGCCCGTACCAACCAATATGACCGTGGTGGGATTTTCAGAGTCGGACAGGTACTGACTTGTGGATTTCGACGTCGCGCATTCCCGGCAGATCGAAGTGGACGCTCACCTGATACGAAAGCCCTTTGTCGGAAATCTGACGAGCGGCAGGACGCTTTAGTTCGAATCTCAGGTTGAAAGTTTCGTTCCGGTGCCTGATTACGCCGTCTGTGAACAGCCGTTCGCGGCCAACCGGGACTCTGTCTACCCGGTTTTCTGTCACCCGTTTGCTCATGTTCACCGAACCTGCTGACTGGGTTATAGCGCGCGCGCCTGTCAGGCTGGCCTCGGCCGTCTTGGTATCGGGAATACTGACCATTGAGGACTGCGTGTAGCGGTTCTCCTTTAGGAGCTCGACAACGGCCCGGCGAACCTTCAATCCCGGGCTATCGGTCTGCACGTTCACGCGAACCTGTAGCTCATCTCCGAAACTGTAGGAGTCTTTGTCCAGGTTGATTTCGACTTGCGGTACTGACTTGAAGAATCCAATCGGCATTTCTCACCTCGCTCGAGATCGTCTGAAAGTGCCGGACCTACGTGCGCTATGCAGACGTCCCAGCGCATCGATACTGATCGCAGGCGACCGGAACTCCGGGCACGGGTTGAATGCCCGGAGTTCCGACCATGCCTGGGTGGTTTAGTCGTCGTTTCGGTCACTTTTGCCGCCGCGAAGCTTGATCCAACTCGCTCGCTCGAAATTGCTGGTCCAGTTCGGGAAAGAACTAACGGAACTGTCCATCGAATCTCGTCCTTCGGCGTCGATAAAGATCACTCCACGGGCACGTCTGAACTGGCCAGTACCACCCGTGACGTGAGTTTCGAACGCACCCAATGCCGGCAAGCCTGACGAGTCCACGCAGATGTCCCCGGACACGTAGGCCATGTTCAGCTCATCGCCGTTGGCTACCGTGAACGTCTGGTCGCCACCCGTAACTGGAAGACAGACGAAATCTCCAACCGGGAACGCGCCAGCCGGGTCGGTCACGAGGTTTGAAAACTCAACCTCACCCTGGCCAATGTACTGCGCTTTAAACGTGCCAACGCCACTATCGGGACCAGTGAAGAGTCCTGATGCTCTACCAGTAACTCGCTGGCGACCACCGTCGTCTGCAGCAGCTACCATGCCGTTCACCAGAAACCCAATTGCGATTGCCACAGCAGCAAGCGCCACAACCGCACCAAACCGGAAAGACCACTTCTTATTCACCCTCTGGGTCGATATCGTCATCGCCGATCTCCTTGTTGTCTCATTTCTGAACACTGAGAAGATCATCAACTCTGGCGGCTGCGCCAACCTCAACCGAACACACCATTTCGGAGTGCGTAGGAAAAATGGACAGAACTAACCATTGGGCAGGATGGGACGGCTATTTCACGAGATCGAGTCGATGGGCAAGGTCAGTTGCAGCCGCTCGATTGGAAACTCCCAGTTTCGTGAACATGTTGCTCACGTGACGATTGACCGTGGCGGGGCTGATGAACAGTTCTTCTGCTATCTCTCGGTTTGAGCGGCCTCGTGCGAGGAGAGCCAAGACTTCCATCTCTCTGCGGGAGAGGTCGTGGGCTGGTTTCTTGCTCGCCGAACTCTGGTTCGTGAGATCACCGAATCGGCCGGCCAGCGCAACCAGGCCGTGAGTGATCGCGAATTCAAGTCCTTCTTGAGCCACAACCAAGGTGGAAAGCTCCGGGCTCGCCTCCGGGTGGTCAACAAGAAATCTCGCGTAGTCGAACTTCATCCACGAAGCGGTAAGTGCATCGCCTTGTGCCTCGAACCTTGGAAGTTGCTCTTCGAACTCGGCACTCGCCAATTCGGTCAGCCCGGCAATGTGCGAAAGGGGGGGTAGCAAAGACCGTGCGGAGTCTTCAAGTCCTGACGATAGCAATTGCTCTCTGATCGCTATCGCGGACTCCCGGTCTCCCTGTTCGACAGCGATCCAGCCGAGTGCAACTAGCCCACCGGTCCTTGAGTAGGCGTTCGGAGTCTGGATGGCGGCATCGGCCTCGGTCCTGGTGACTGCGACGTGGGCCGGATCCACTGTGCTCCTGAGTATCAAATGGAAGAATCCCGCCGTCGATTCGCTGCCCCGTCGTTCTGCGATGGGTCTTGACAGGAATTGTCTTAGCCGTGACTCACCATCCCGGAAGTTTCCGAGTTGGAATTCCATTGCGGTACTCAAGATCTGCACTCGCGGGTCTTCAAATCCTGTTTCAGCGGACCTGAGCGCGGCGTTTCTTGCCTTGTCCCAACGACACGATTGAATGGCTATCTGTTGTTCGTAATGGGCCAACGAACTGATTCGGTGGCGTACCTGAGTCCGTTCGGCCGC
>JAJCYX010000274.1 GCA_029262715.1 Chloroflexota bacterium | reverse complement strand
CCAGTCACGTGCATCCGTTCGTTCAACAAGTGCCAAATCGCCGGGAAGAAAGCCAACACGATTCCGCGAAGATGGGGACAGTTGTTCATCTGCGCCGAGCAGCAGAGCCTTTCCTACAGTAGGACGGATGAAGTCCAACAGGGTGCGGATAACCGTCGTTTTGCCAGCGCCGTTCGGGCCGAGAAGGCCAAACACCTCACCCTTGCGAACAGTGAAGCTGACATCACGAATACCGCGGCCGTTCGGATAGATCTTGCTAAGCCCGATGACCTCAAGCGCCAGTTCGCCGACAGATGCTCCAGTACCAGTCGTATCAGCGCTATTTACATTGTTTTCAAGACATGCGGTAGACATGCGTCTATTGTCCTGCCGCGTGTCACGGTATGGCTACGTGAGACGTAACGAACCTGTGAAGGGTGCCATATGATGAGCTCCCTACCGCATCTCGCCGCTTAGTGGCGCTCTGTGCTGCGAGATGTGAGCGTGCTTGCCTTTGAGGCGTTTCGCTACGACCGTGGGGATTACCGGCCACGGCAACACGCCTGCGCGCTCGGCCCACTCCCCGTAAGCCTTCTCCATCTCAGCGACTCGCTCCGGCTCCTTTGACGCCAGGTCATTCAGCTCCGTGCGGTCGTCCGCCATGTTGTACAGCTCCCACGAGCCTTCCCACTCCGCAACCAGCTTCCAGTCACCGACGCGTATCCCGCGGTTCCCTTCGTGCTCAATCGTGATCGGCTTCTCCCGCTGCCACGAATCGCCTGCGCTAAGAAGACCAGCGAAACTCTCACCCTCGATCGGAGTGATCTCGTTGTTGCTGAACTCGGACGGATAGCTCGCACCTGCAAGGTCGTAGAGCGTGGCTGAGATGTCGATCATCTGCATCGGTGACTGCTTGATCTCGGCCTTCTTGATTTTGGCAGGCCAGTGGACGATGAACGGGGTGGTCACGCCGCCTTCGTGGATCCAGCGCTTGAACAACCGGAATGGCGTGTCTGACACGTTCGCCCACGGCAACTCGACCGCCTGGAACGTCGTGTCTAGTCCCGGCCGCAGGTCAGGAATGTCGCCAACCCGGACCTCTTCGCCATCCAACGTCTTTGAAGCCGCCCACTGTGATGCGTCAGGCCAATCCGTGTCCTCCTGGAAAAGCTCTGCGCAGCCGCCGTTGTCAGACAGGAACATGATCACCGTGTTATCGAACTGGCCGTTCTGCTTCAACGTGTCGATCACTCTTCCAACACCGCGGTCGACCTGCTCGATCATCGCCGAGTACACCGCCATGCGAATGTCCTCATACTCCTTGTTCTCAACGTCCTCCCACGGTGGCGAATCCTCATCCCGAGGCGAGATCGGCCACTTACTGTCGACGATTCCAAGGCCCTTCATCTCTTCGTGCCGCGCAGTGCGAATGGCGTCCCAGCCCTTCATGTACTTGCCTTCGTACTTGGCGATGTCGTCTTCCCACGCATGAAGCGGCCAGTGCGGGGCGGTAAATGCGAGGTACTGAAAGAACGGCTTGCCGATGCCGACGGCCTCGTCAATCTGCTTGACGGCGTTGTCCGCTATGGCGTCTGTCAGATGGAAATCGTCTGTTTCCACATCGATCAACTGGTCTTCCATCACAAGCGATTTCGGGTTCCAGTAGGAGTCAGCGGCGTTCATCAGTCCGAAGAAGCGATCGAAGCCGCGCTGCTTTGGCATCGGGTGCTTCTTGTCACCAAGCACCCACTGATCTCTCAGCCGGTTGTCCCAGCTACTGGCGACGTGCCACTTGCCTGACATCAAGGTGCGGTATCCGACCTGGCCAAGCACTTCGGCCATCGTGACGCTGGTTTCGTTCAGGTAGCCCTGGTAGGCAGGCACGCCGAGGTCGTTGGTCATCTGCCCGATTCCGGCCTGGTGCGGGTGAAGACCGGTGAGCAGAGCGGCCCGGGATGGGCAGCAGCGTGCGCCGTTGTACATCTGTGTGAAGCGGATGCCGTTGAGGCCGAGAGAGTCGATGTTCGGGGTGTTGATCTCTCCGCCGTAGCAACCGAGATCGGAGAAGCCGAGGTCATCGACCATGATCACTATGAAGTTTGGGCGATTGGTGGCGGGATCGTTGTTCTGGGTCATGTTTTTCTCTGATCATGCGGCTGGCTGTTGCAGGTGCGCTGCATCGTAGCAAGGTCGCGGGGAACCGGCGCATAATTGCGACCATGTCACCATCTTCAAGAAAAAATGCCTCTGGCAACTTCACACTTATTGCCCACCGTGGCTTCTCGTCAGACGCTCCAGAGAACACGTATGACGCCATTGATCTCGCAATCGAAAACGGCTTCAACAACATCGAGACTGACGTACAGCTGACCTCCGATGGCGTTCCGGTGCTCATTCATGACGACATGCTTGATCGCACAACAACGGGTTCAGGTCCTGTTGCTGAGGCTTCACTTGCATATCTGAACTCGCTGGACGCAGGAATCTGGTTCGATGCGCCGGCTGATGGTGTTGGCCGGCACGGGCCTGCGTCGTACGGCGATGCGTTCGTACCGACGCTTGAAGAGTTCTTGCAACGTTACGAGGGCAATGTGAACTTGCATCTCGAGTTGAAATCCAAAGAACCGGAACTGGCAGCAAAGGTTGCAAGCTTGCTTGCCGAGTATGGCTGGAAGCAGCCGAAGTCACCTGCTGATGCCGGCGTTTCGATCAGTTCGTTTGTGCCAGAACAGCTGGAGCGCGGTAGGACTGCAATGCCGCACCTTGACCACGGATACCTGTTGCAAAGTGTGACCGCTGAGACGTGTCAGGTTGCTGTAAAGATCGGCTGTTCGGGCATCTACCCGAACGCCCAGACGGTGACATCGGAAGATGTCGATATGGCGAAGGAACACGGTCTATGGGTTCGCACATGGGGCGTGAAGTCCGAAGATGACCTTCTGAGGGCGCACACGTCCGGGGCAGCAGGAACAACCGTCGACTGGCCGCTGAGGGCGCAGAAGATTTTGGCTGTTTAGTCGGCAAGCCGAATTGCGGTGCTTTCATTGTGTGAGTCACGGAACAGAGCACCCCAAGTCGCTCGTTCGATTGCGATGACAATTCTGGCGGTTGAATCAGCACGGCAGCGTGCTTTGTGGCGTTAAACTGCCCGCAATCAGCAGGTTTCACTCTTTCCTCAGCGTTCTCACACAACCGGAGACCCACATGAACATCACCTCAGTACGCCTACGCAAAGTTCACGGCACCATGGAAACAGACGGAGTTTTCTGGGAAGAGCGGCTTGTCATGCCTCTTGACGTCTACTCCGAGTTTCGTGACAAGACGCGAGGCGGCTGGGAGAACCAGATCGATGACAATCACTACAAGTTGTCAGCGACGTTTGTAGAGATCGAGACCGATGACGGCGCAACCGGTCGCGGCGGTCCGATGGACGACTCCGTTGCCTCGATAGTCGCTCGCTCACTGCGGCCACTCTTGTTGGGCCGTGATGCCTTTGCGCACGAGTACCTGTGGGACATCATGCACAGGTCGTTGGTCCACGGCAGACAGGGCGACGCCATGATGGCCGTCTCGGCCGTCGACTGTGCTCTCTGGGACCTCAAGGGCCGAGCACTCAACCAGCCCGTTTACCGACTCCTCGGCGGTCCGACTCGCACCGAAATTCCCGCCTACGCCTCGATGCTTGGCAACAACGTGCTCGATTCCGGTCTTGTGCGAGAGCGTGCGAAGCAGCACCAGGAGATGGGCTACACGGCGCAGAAGTGGTTTTTCAGGCACGGCCCGATGTCCGGCCCGGAGGGGCTGGCGAAGAATGTGGAGCTTGTGAAGACTCTGCGAGAGACGCTTGGGCCTGATGACGACATCATGCTGGACTGCTGGCAGAGCATGAACCTGAACTACGTTGTGAAGCTGGCCGAGCGAATCGAGGAGTACGAGCCGCGCTGGCTTGAGGAAGTCGCCATGCCGGACCGCATCGACACCTACCGGCAGGTTCGGCAGAGCATCAGCATCCCGATTTCTGGAGCAGAGCACGAGTACACGCGCTGGGGCTTTAAGCGGTTTGTCGAGCAGGAGGCGCTGGATATCCTGCAGCCTGATATCTACTGGGCGGGCGGGCTAACCGAGACGCTGAAGATCGCCGCTTACGCCACAACGCATGACCTGATCACGATTCCACATGGTCATTCGACGCCCGCCGGAATCCACTTTTCGGTTACACAGTCGCCGATTCACACGCCTTACCAGGAGTACCTGGTGAAGTGGAATTCGATACACCAGCACTTCCTAGCAAACCCGCTGATGCCCGAGAACGGCATGATTAAGGCTCCGACGGCTTCAGGCATCAACATGGATCTGGACAGCGAGAAGATCGAGTCCGAAGAGGAGTTTATGCCGGCGTAGGTGTGCCTCCGTCACTCCCTGCCAATCTGTATCTCAAGAATGAAATTGTCTGGGCCGAGGACGTTGGTGAACAGCCTCTCCCCTGCTGCATCGACCAACATGCCACTGAACTCGTTTCGTGGGCTGTTGAGCGTAGCGATATGTTCCACTTCGGTCGCCAGTTGGAGCGGTTCGCCCCCAATTAAGTCAGAACCGTGTGCTTGCCCTTGACGCGTGGAAGCGTCGCGAGATGATGTGAATTTCGCCGATGGCGGAGGTACTGGCTACTGCGGTTCTTGCTTGTCGATTCGGCCTACATGCTCGCTGATCAGCGCGTCCGGGGTCAGGCGCACCATCAACGCCAGCGTCAACACGATTACGGCAACGTCATCCAGGTAGCCAAGTACCGGGATGAAGTCGGGCACGATGTCGATTGGACTTGCCAGGTATAGGGCCAGCAAGAACGGCATTGCGCGTACGAAAATAGGCACCCGACCGTCTTTCACCAGAGATTTGAACAGCCGTAGCTTCTGGCGGGTGCGCAGTTTCAGCACGGACCGATAGGGCTCCCGTTGTTGCAGATGGCGGGTGAGCAGGAACGCCGCAGCCAACAATAGAGCGGTCAGAACCACGGCGACCAGCAGCCACATAATCCATGTCATTTTCGAATATTACCTGACTTCATTCTGATGACTGAGCCGTGACGATCCTTTTGCGCGGTCCAATGAGCCATTCGGTCCTCGACGTTGATCCTTTCGCTGGGTGCTGGCACCTACATCAAGGTTTGCCAGGGGTTTGATTCTGAATTCCAGGTCGCATGACCCGAACCAAAGATGGCGTCTCTGCATCACAGGGATCCGCCACACCACAGGATCAAACTCCATGTTCAACGCACTTCCCCGAATGTTCAGGCGACGAGCGATGACTCTTCCGGTCATCGGCATCCTCGCCATTGCCGCTACAGCTTGCCAGGGCGTCGGTCTGACCGAAGCCCGACAGGCGGTAGACAACCAGAG
This sequence comes from Chloroflexota bacterium, assembly GCA_029262715.1. GTDB lineage: Bacteria > Chloroflexota > Dehalococcoidia > Lucifugimonadales > Lucifugimonadaceae > JAJCYX01. The sequence continues at coordinate 2,333 of JAJCYX010000274.1, read as the reverse complement.
AGCGATCTCCGAGATTGAAGACCGCGAGCTGCGCCCCATAGAGCGCGAGCTTGAGTCGCTTTACGAGAATCAGATCCTTCCTCGTGAGCGTGAATTGGAGGACCTGTGGAACCAGGTGCAGGACCTCGAAAACGGCGAGTTCAAGGACGCTTACAACAGTTTCCAGGACCCGTGGGCGCCGGGTGGTGCCGCTTCACTGCTCCAGCAGGAGTTCAACGGGAAGTACGCGGAGATCGACCGACTGTACCGTGAGCTGGAAGCCGAGTCTCGTCGCATCCAGATCGACCAGCAGTTCGACAACACTTCGTTCGGCATCGACCCCTCGACATCCGCGCTGGAAGACGAACGGTTTACGCTGCAACGCCAGCTAGACCGGTTGCACCAGTTCGGACGCAGGCCCATCGAGGATCTCTATCTTCAGATGAACGAGCTGAACGCATCCAACGGCTGGTCACAGACAGATATCTCTGCCGCTGATGACCTGAACCGTCAGATTGCGGATGTTCAGAACGAGATTGCCAACGCATATGCGAACGGCAACCAGTTCAACGACCAGAACCAGCAGGAGCTGTTCGCAATTGAGGACGAGCTTAACTTCCTCAGGGGCGAAGGCTTTTTTCCGATCAATGACCTGTACAACCGCATCGCCGAGCTTGAGAACCAGTTGGCAGCTACCGGTGCTGGCGTGAATGCCGCAGGCGTGGTTGTTAACCCTGACAGTACAGTTGGGACGCCGGTTGACGCTGATGTTGCGGCCAAGATCGAACAGCTTGAGGCTGAGATGGCTACGGCTACCGAAGCGATGCGTGCAGAGCTGGATGAGCTTCGGAATCAGCTCGACCTGGTACGCGAAAGCGCACAGGCTGAGATCGACGCATTTTTACCAGTAGCTGAAACAGTCGTTGTGACAGAAGGCGACGACATCTCCGCTATTGAAGCCGAGATCGCCGCGCTGCAGCAGGAGATTGATGCCAGGCATGTGGCCCTTGCTCCAACGCTAACGGACCTGGAAGGACAGATCAGCAGCCTGGAGGCGCAGATCGGCGATATCTTCCACGTGACCGACACCGGGAACGCTGAACTCCAATCGCAGATAGACGGTCTGCAGAGCCAGATAGATGCGCTGGACTCAACAGCAGAGGACTATGCAGACGTCAAGGCCGGCCTTGAGGACCAGATCGAAGTTCTGCAGACCAGCATCGACCAGGCGTTGGCAAGCGAGACGGCATCGGTGGCTGATCTGCAAGAACAGATCGACGCTCTGGCACTCCAGAAAGAGACCGCAGTAAGCGAGAACAATGCTGCTGTCGCCGCACTTGAGGCACAACTCCCCCCGCTGTACGAACAGATTGCTTCAGCTGACACCAGTTCCACTACGACTACAACTGTCAACCAGGACATCCTGGACCAGATTGCAGCGATTGAGCAGGAGTCCAGTGCGGACCTGCAGGTGATCGAATCGCAGATCGACGCCCTGGAACAGCTCATTGCTGATACCGAGGCACCGTTCCTGCTGCAGGTCTCCGATTTGCAGTCTGAGCAGCAATTCGATGCTGCCGGTGTACCGATCTCTTCTGCTGGGGCTACTGGTGACGCTACTGGATTATCCGATCTCCAGTTCGAGATCGACAGACTGCGTAACGAAGCATTCGAGATGGAACAGGACCTGAACGAGAAGATTCGGATACTCGAAGAGCGCCGGAATAAGCTTCAGAATTCGATCAACAGCAGTTCTACCGGTACGGCCGACATCGCTGCTCTCGAAGCCAGGCTCGTGCTCTTGCACGATGAGCTGAACGCTTTGCAGAACAACGGTTTCGATGCATCGCGGAACCACAACATCCGCATGGAAGAGCTGCAGAATGAAGCCGTCAGGCTTGAGAAGGAACTCAGCATCGCCATCAGGGCGATCGAAGACCAGCTCTGGGAGATGGACGGACGGATCGCAGAGTTTTACCGCTCGAACAATGGCTCATCATTCGACCCGTACGCCAAGTTCAACGAGCGCCTGAAGCAGATCGAACTGGAGAGGTTCGAACTGGAACAGCGCCGGTGGGACCTAGATGACGAACAGCAGACCGCGTTCAACCAGTTCAACAATGTTGGCTCTGAACAGCAGGCCGAGGCCGAGGCTAAGCGCGCCGAGGTACTGGACCCGCTGTACGACCGCATCAACGTGCTGGAAGATGAGATCAGGGTTATCAGGATCGACCAGCGCGACCTCGAGGACAAGCTTCGTGATGCACAGAGACTTGTTGATGATCAGCGACGTGAGCTTGAGAATCAGACGCTGGATCTGATCGATGACGCGGTGACTGCTGCCGAGGAGAACG
>JAJCYX010000273.1 GCA_029262715.1 Chloroflexota bacterium | reverse complement strand
TCAGTCACTCGTTCAAGAAATGCTTTCGCAAGCGTTGTCTTGCCTGAACAGTCGATTCCTGAGATACCTAAAAGAACAGGTGCGCCAGAACCTTCGGAAAGGATTTGGCGCACCTGGATGTTCACACTTTTAGCGATGAGGTCTACAGCCTCGTCCAACACATAGGGCCGGACTGTACCTCTCGTCATTTTGCTACTTGCTGATCTCCAGCATTCGATCAAGAGCTAACCGAGCGTTCACCTTGTCGTCTTCAGTAACGGTGATGCGGTTGATCACCAGACCGGCGACCAGACCTTCCAGCACCCACAGGACGTACGCGGGGTGAATCCGGTACATCGTGGCGCACGGACACACTACCGGGTCGAGGCAGAACACCGTCTTGTCGGGATTTTCAGAGGCAAGCCTGCTCACCATGTTGATCTCAGTACCGACGCCCCAGACCGAACCGGCCGGAGCAGCGTTGATCATGTTCTGGATGTACTCGGTCGAGCCGACGTAGTCAGCGGCCTCGACAGTCTCTTTCACGCACTCAGGGTGAACGATGATGTTCACATCTTTGTGCTTCTCACGCGCCTCGTCAATCTGTTTCGTTGTGAAGCGAGTGTGGACTGAGCAGTGTCCCTGCCAGAGGATCACTTTGGCCCGTCTGATCTGCTCAGGGGACAGGCCACCCATAGACTTAAACGGGTTCCAGACAACCATTTCGCTCTCTGGAATGCCCATCTTCATCGCAGTGTTTCGTCCAAGGTGCTGATCGGGAAGGAACAGCACTTTGTCGCCGTGCTCCCACGCCCATTCGTATGCGCGTTCAGCGTTCGATGAGGTGCAGACCAGACCGCCGTTCTTGCCGCAGAGCGACTTGATAGCAGCTGTCGAGTTCATGTAGGTGATAGGAACTACCGTTCCCTGGCCTTCAAGAACAGACTGCAGGTCGTCCCAGCAGTCTTCAACCTCCTCGATGCTCGCCATGTCTGCCATTGAGCAGCCAGCGGCCATGTTGGGGAGGATCACGGACTGATCGTCCGAGCTAAGGATGTCTGCGGTTTCGGCCATGAAGTGGACGCCACAAAACACGATTGCGCGAGCTTTCTCAATTTCGGCAGCTTGCTTGGACAGCAGATACGAGTCGCCGCGAATGTCGGCGTACTTGATAACGTCTGCTCGTTGATAGTGGTGGCCGAGGAGGATCACCTGGTCGCCTAGCGCGTTTTTCGCTTCGGCAATACCGGCATCGATCTCTTCAGGAGAGAGCTTCATGTACCGGGTTGGGATCTTTTGCCAGCGGACGCCGGCCTTGAACTCCTCTTCGAGTGTCTGCGTTCGAAGGTTTCCGTCAGACCGACAGAATGCAGACTGTTCCAGTTCAGTGACCGGAATCACAGTCTGTCGGCTCAAAGTCATCGTCATTATGTACTGACCAGCTCTTTCTGAGTCTGGGTGGCCCGTAAGTCCCCTTCTAGAGACCATGGCGAAGCTCCGGTGATTCCAATTCTCACCGTGTCGCCCAGGGCGGGCCCACCGCCTGCGACATAGACAAGTTTGTCGCCTCTCGTCCTCCCACGAAGGCGTCCTCGGGTTTCTCCATCGATAAGGATATCGAATTCTTGACCAACGAGGTCAGCATTTATTTCAGATTGAACTTGCGCTTGCACGTCGTCAACAGCGTGAAGCCGTCTTTTCTTCTCATCTCGAGACACGGTATCGGGCATTTTGCGAGAAGCGTACGTGCCCTTGCGCTCTGAATAGGCGGCAGAGTGTACCTTGTCGAACCGCACCTGTTCCAGTACTTGGAAAGAACGTTCGAACTCGGCTTCGGTCTCGCCGGGAAAACCGACGATCAGGTCGGTGGTGAGCGTGACACCCGGAATGGTGTCTCTAATCTCATCAACACGGTCAATAAACTGGCTGCGTGTATAGCCGCGGCGCATGTCTGCTAGCACGCGGTCGTCGCCCGCCTGGAACGGCAGGTTCACGTTCTCGCACACCTTCGGCAGGTCTGCGATGGCCCGGATGATGCGGCGTGACATGTCGTTGGGGTGAGATGTCAGGAAGCGGATGCGCTCTAGTCCGCTGACATCATGAATTCGCTCCATCAGGTCAGCGAGATCGACACGAGGTCGCAGATCGTGGCCATAGGAGTCGACGTTCTGGCCGAGTAACGTGACCTCTTTCACGCCGCGGTCCGTCAGGCGAGTGATCTCATCAACCAGTTCCGGTACCGGACGGCTCATTTCACGGCCGCGTCGATAGGGAATGATGCAGAAGGTGCAGAACTTGTCGCAGCCGTGAACGATTGGAACGAACGTTGCAATGTCGGGTTGCTGAGGCGTGAGGTTGGCGAGGCAGCCTTCGGTGCTGAGACCTGTTCGTGCGCCAACGGTTTCGACTATCGGCTGGAACTCCTGCGGCCTTGCCCAGACATCCACATAAGGGAAGCGTCGTTTCAGATCGGTCTGGTCAGGGCCGACCATGCAGCCCATAACGGCAATAAACTGACCCGAATCGTTCAGCTTCCTCTTACCGAGGCGGCCGAGCAGGCCGTTCGCTGTGTCTTCGGCAGACTGCCTCACAACACAGGTGTTCACGATAACGACATCTGCGTTTTCGATCTTCTCTTCGCGGTCAAGCCCCATCCGCTCAAGGCTCAGATCGAGCGTTTGGGAATCTGCGACGTTCATCTGGCAGCCAACTGTCCAGACGTGGTAGGAGGGCATGGGTTCAGTGCGGAGCTAGTTTGTTACGGCCATCACAATCGCTTAACTGGATAGGATAGCTTGCTGGCAGTAGGGGTCAAGTTGCAAAGTGAACGAACTTTTGACCCGATTGGTGATGGAAGTTTTGAACGCATCGATCCTGCTGACGTAATTCGCGTCGGGTGAGCCTGACCGATTGGCGTTTTATTTGAAGCCACGAATCTGGGTGAGCAACTCTTCTGCCATAGATTCGGGAAAGAACCGCTTGTTCTCGGCGACAACCTGCTTAAGAACATCGTCAATAACGGCATTCCCATCGATGACGGCGAATCGGTGCGGACCGCTGACCTGAGTGAACCGATTTTCACCCCGCCACGCCGTGCGGAGGAACATGACGTATTCCTGGCCGATCTCAAGTGGATTGAAACAGTTCACCTGTGGTTCGAAAAGTGAGATGTCCTCAAGCACTTCGGTGCTGAGGTCAGATCTCCGGAAGGATCCTTCCATCTGAACGAACTCGATCGTCTCTGGACCGTCTCGCTTAAGGTATTCGATCACGCTTAATTCATAGACCCGTGCGAGGCTCAAATGTTCGGCTTGACTACTGGTTCCACCTTGTCCGTTTACCGCTCCGAGTCTCTTCTCGACCCTCGCCAGAACTGCGATGAAACTGTTTTTGTACAGCTCTTCGATCGATTGAGCGGGATCGTAGTCGACGATGAAGCCGCAGGGCTCTGGCCGACTGGGCGGGACTGGTGTGCCTTCCTGCGAAGGATCGTGCGGGACGACGGCTGCAACGGTTTCCATCGCCTCAAGTTCGGAAACAGTCTGTTGAACACCAGGTGTGGGAGTGTTCTGTGTAGTCGGTTCAGAAGAGAATTTGTCCCCTGCATCAGGTGACGAACTGTTACCGACGAGCGTTACGGAGACGATCGCGGCAATCCCGCCGATGACCAGGCCAAGGACTATGTTCCTTGTGTGACGCTTCATCGTCATCAGTCCAGTTTGTTGAGATCAGTAGCGGAACCTGATCATGAGTGTTGCATAATCTAGTTGAGCGGAAATTACGAGCCATAGGCTGAAGGTTCCGCTGAATTGGCAGGATTGCAGCGTATCCTGTTGCTAATAGTTACTACGGTGAGATTGGGTGGCAAGGCTTGCGAAACGCGAAAACACTGGAGATTGGCGTCATCGGCTGCGGGTCGATGGGCGCTGAACTAGCGGGCGTCGTGGGACACGATGGCCCCGGCGGAATTCCCGGAGCGCGTGTCACCGCATTGCTGGATGTTGACGCTGAGCAGGGCAGGGCGCTTGCGGATAGCCTCGATTCGCACCCCGGCAGCTTCACCGACCAGGCGGAGTTTCTTACCAGCGGCGACATAGACATCGTCGTTGAGTGTGCTTCGCAGGTAGCAGTCAGAGCGCACGGTGAAGCGGTCTTGAGGTCAGGTAGAACTCTGCTGCTGATGAGTTCTGGTGCATTGATGGATCCCGAACTATCTGCGGCGCTGTTATCTGCGTCTGAGGAGACAGGTGCTCAGATCATCGTGCCATCCGGCGCGGTGGGCGGAATCGACGCTCTACGGGCTGTTCGAGCAGATCTCGATTCGGTGACAATTGTGTCGACCAAACGGCCGGCTGCTCTTGAGGGCGCACCGGGGTTCGCCGAGTGGGAAGGTCGGGAAATCACCGAGCCAGTGACGCTGTTCGATGGACCTGCGGCAGAAGCGGTGAAATTGTTTCCGGCGAATGTGAATGTGGCTGCGACTGTGAGCCTCGCCGGGATTGGATCGGAGCGGACGATGGTTCGCGTGGTCGCAGACCCGGAATCTCCGGGCAATGTTCACGAGATTCGAGCGAACGGAGGGTTCGGGGAGTTCATTTTCAAGCTGGTGAACCGGCCGCATCCGAAGAACCCTAAGACTTCGCATCTCGCAGTGCTAGCGGCAATCGAGTCTCTGAGGGCGCTGGTTAACCCTGGGCTACGAGTGGGAACTTAGCGAAAGGTGATGGCATATTCTCCCTCCCTGCCAGGGAGGGAGTTAGAGGGTGGGTGCTGCGTAAGGCGGCGGCACAACCGCGTTTTCCTGTAAGTCATAAGTTGCTGACAGAGAGAACGTATCTCCCTTTCAAGAAAGACGAAGAGACCCTCACCCTGACCCTCTCCCGATCCGGGAGAGGGGATTTGTCATTCCGAACTTGAACCAAGATCTCTCAGGTAGTCGTGCGACCCCAGAAGACGCGGCACGTCGCTCAGATCCCTCCGCTGCGGTCGGGATGACACCAAGGCGGTTTGCGGCTTAGTCGATCTCTAGCGTGATGCGAGTTCCCTGCTTCGTCGCAGCAACTCGGAGCAGGGAGCGGATCGACTGGGCGACGCGGCCATCACGGCCAATCACCTTGCCCTTGTCCTTCTCATCCACGCTCAGGTGGAACACCGTACGATTGCCGTCGTCCTCTTCCGCAACGCTCACGGCGTCAGGATTCGATGTCAGGGCACGGGCGACATACTCGACCATCTCTCGAAGAGGCGTGGCGTCGTCAGTGTCTGAAATATCAGGGATCGCTACGAGGTCAGACTCACCGTCTTCAACCTCGTCAGCAGGGGCATCTGTGTACGCTTCGGAAGTATCGTCTTCCTCAGGGCCATCGAGCTGCTCATCCTGTTCGATCTGCTCTTCGGCATCGGATTTTGGACTATCCGGCACTTGCGGCTGCCTTTGCCTTTTCGGTAATTCCGCGGGTCTGCAACATGTGGGCGACCGCCTCTGAAGGCTGAGCGCCGTTCCGGAGCCACTTAATAGCCGACTCTTCATTGATCTTGATCGCGGGCGGGTCCTGCAGGGGATCGTAAGTGCCGATCTCCTCGATGACCTTGCCGTCACGTGCAGATCGTTGGTCTGCAACCACGATGCGGTAGAACGGACGGTGCTTTGCGCCGAATCTCTTAAGTCGGATACGAACCATTAGTCAGGAAGCTCCCGGGGCGGCAAGCCGCTTTTTAGTGCGGCAGGCTGCGATTTTATGCGGCAAGCCGCGTTTTTATATGTTTCGAAGGTTCTGGCGAGAGGCTAGAAGCCGACGAAAATCTACCTTAAGGATCAAACAGTAATTCTAGTTGTGCGCCAGAGCGCGTGTCAAAGTTGTACGCATACGGATTTTGATCTAGGAATTGACCGAGAGGCGAGCGGTCAGCCCTGACGCTGGCTATTCTCACCGGATGTGTGGTCATTCGAGAGCCGAGTGAGAGTCGGTCTATCCCGTTTTCGCTTCCTCGGCTGCAACTTGTTCGGGTGATCCCGTCTGGTCTAGTGAACTTCACCACATCCTCAACTCACGCATCGTATATTGGTTACTCCATTCACAATCACCATCAAGCTGACTTCTCCAGATGCAAGTAACCATTCGACTGTTCGCCGGTCTCCGGGAACGGGCAAAGACAGACTCTATATCC
>JAJCYX010000272.1 GCA_029262715.1 Chloroflexota bacterium | reverse complement strand
AGTACGACGTGGGCTTTGCGGGTCAAAAGTCCGACTACGGCACTCTCCACTATGTAAAGATCACACGAGACGAGATAGTTCTGGTGGTTCCGATCTCTCACCGCTTCGCGTCGTCAGACGAGATAGACGTTTCGCAGCTAGAGGGCGAGAAGATTCTGCACCGCGAGAACGGTTCAGGGACGTATGAGACTGTGAAGGCCGTTTTGCAGGCTAATGGGAGCCAGCTCCCATCTGCCCCGGCCAGCATCTCTCTCGGCAGCACCCAGGCGCTTTTATCTGCGGTTGACGCAGGAGTCGGCATCGGTTTCGTCACGCTTCGTGCCATTGAGCATCATGCGCCTACACGAGTGACCGCTGTACGAATAGTCGGAACACCCGTGATGCGTGATCTTTACATCGTCTACGAGCCGGACAGGAAAATATCGGAGAATGCGCAGACCTTCATCGACTATGTTGAGCAGCTAGAGATCGACAAGAGCACCTGATCGCCTTTTGCCGGTAACACGTTGAGACTTTGTGATCTGGATAAAAAAGGCCCGCAGTCAGGGTCGACCCTTCTCTTCACCACCGTTTCAGTCCGGGGAAACAGTTTAGGTTTCCATCTGCAATTCAACCAACTGGCCCCTGTTACGGGTGTTGTGACAGGCTGGTTGAGTGTTTAGAACGTCTGTGCTAATGTTTGGCAGTCCAGAGTGTGCCAGTTCGTATATGTGCTTCGGGTTGCGGCAGGGTCATTGGCGCATAATATTCTACAAATGTCCGTTCACAGGCATCTCAGATACCTGATAAAACGGAAATCCTGACTGGAGAGTTACGGTCTTGGCATCTCGAAATGGTTCAGTCGCAGTGAAACAAAATGGCGCCGGTGGCGAAAAAGACAAATCCCTTGAGCTGGCTCTTGCCCAAATAGAGAAACAGTTCGGACGCGGCGCTATCATGCGCATGAGTGAGAGCACTGTCGATTCGAACATCGGTGCAGTGCCTACAGGCTCTATCACTCTCGATCTAGCGCTTGGCATTGGCGGACTGCCGCGAGGTCGAATTGTCGAGATATTTGGAGCTGAGTCTGCCGGTAAGTCGACCCTGGCTCTTTCGGCAATTGCCGAAGCACAGCGCCTCGGCGGTAGCGCTGCATATATAGACGTAGAACACGCAATGGACCCGACCTATGCTAGGGCGATTGGCGTGGATGTTGAGACGTTGCTCATTTCGCAGCCGGATTCGGCTGAGCAGGCGCTGGAGATTACTGACTACCTGGTGCGCAGTGGTGCCCTGGATATTGTGGTGATAGACAGTGTGGCTGCACTTGTGCCTCTGTCTGAGCTCGAAGGCGAGATGGGCGATACCCACATCGGCTTGCAGGCCAGGTTGATGTCGCAGGCGCTACGCAAGCTGACCGGGACGATTCACAAGACGCAGACCGTTGCGCTCTTCATCAACCAGTTGCGTGAAAAGGTTGGCGTGATCTTCGGTAGTCCTGAGGTGACCCCCGGCGGACGTGCGCTGAAGTTCTACAGCTCGGTCAGGATCGATCTGCGAAGGGCGGAAGCGATCAAGGTCGGACAGGACATCATCGGCAGCCGCATACGTGCAAGGGTGGTGAAGAACAAGGTTGCGCCACCGTTCCGCAAGACCGAAATCGAAATTCTGTTCAAGGAAGGGATCAGCAAGGAGGGCGGCCTGCTGGACCTCGGTGTTGAGATGGGCATCTTGAAGAAGAGCGGTTCGTTTTTCTCGTATGGTGACACTCGTCTCGGACAGGGTCGCGAGGCGGCGCGGACGTTCTTCAAGGAGAACACCGATATGCGTGATCAGCTTGAACTGCAGATTCGGACGGAGAGCGGACAGATGGATCCGAACGCACGGCAGGCTGTCGCTTCGGTGGAAGACAAGAGCGAGGACTAGCCGGGTGGCAGTAGCATTCACAGGCTCGATCATCGAAGCGCCGGAGATTCCAGTCAGGTATGTGGCAGGAGACGGTGTGTCGCCTATCCCTGACCAGGCACCGATTGCGTTTGAACAGCTTGAAGCCTCACTGGGTTCAGTGCGAGGTCGCAAGTTCTATGGTGTTGTGCAGCAAGGCGAGTACAGAGCCTGCGTCGCCATTCGGTCAGACGAGCCTAGCGATCAAAGTGAGCCTGACGAGTCGCTTCCGCTTTTTCACATTCCTGGCGGCCGTTATTTCTGCCGTCGGCTTGAAGATTTTCTTCCTGACAATGGCAGGATTGGTCAGCTTGTAGAAAAACTGATCAACCGCAGTGACTTCGACTCTTCGAGGCCTGTCATCGAGTTCTATCGCAGTCACAACGAGCTGACGGTTCGAGTCCCAGTCAAATAGTGCGTCGGCAGAAGATAGCGCTCTCACCTGCTCTTCCCTCACAGACTCCAATCCCTGCGAATTGGAGTTGTCCTCACATGCTGTTGTGATCGCGCACGTTAATATGTAGATGGCGGATATCTTCTATCGCAGCCGTTCAGCATCACTAGCACACGGCAACAAGATCACCGTCACTCGCAATGACGCTCTCGATAATCATCATCATCGTCGGCCTTCTAGGAAGCGCCTTCATCAGCGCGACCGAAGTGGCTCTCCTTGGATCGCGCCGATTTCGCATCAGCCGACTCGCAGAAGAGGGTGACCGTCGTGCGGACACGGTTCTGAAGATTCTTGGCGATCACGAGAAATTCTTCGGAACCATTCTCCTTCTCGGCAACATCTTCAACATCCTGGTCGCATCAGTCGGTACAACCCTCGCCATCACGACGATCGGCGGCGGTGAGCCAAGCGTTCTCTCGACAATTGCGGCGACCGTCATCTCCACTATTCTCGTAGTTGTAGTCGGTGAATTGACACCGAAATCGGTCGCCGCCCTGATCGCCGAGCGCTGGGCGCTAAACACCGCAAGAATCACTCTGAATCTGATGCGTATCTCCGCACCGCTGGTTTGGGCATTCACCCTCCCACCCCGCGGAATCGTAAAACTGGCAGGTGGCAGAGAAGCCCTTGCAACACCTGCGGTTACATCGGCGGAACTCCGACTTCTGATCGACCAGGGCGAAGAGGCCGGAACGGTCGAAGAAAACCAGGGAACAATGCTCGACAACATCTTCAGATTCGGTGAACTTGAGGTCCGAGACGTGATGACCCCGCGCCCCGAAATTATCTGGATCAACTCAGACACGACCTTTAGCGAGTTCCTGTCCACCTATCGTGGACGGCCGCACACCAGGTTCCCGGTGTATGACGATGAGCACGATGATGTTGTGGGTATCCTGTCGGTCAAAGACGTGATGGTCTCGCAGGCCGAAAACCGCCTGGATCCTGCCCAACCGGTCACTCGGCTCATGCGGCCTGCGATGTTCGTTCCGGAAACGAAGCGGCTGGACGATCTGTTCGAAATGATGCAAGAGTCGGGGGATAAGATCGCGCTCGGAGTTGATGAATTCGGCGGTATCGCGGGCCTGATCACCCTGACAAGGGTTGTTGAGCAGATCGTTGGGCGTACCGGTGAAGAAGGCTCCCGACCCGAGCGCAGATTCATAGAAGTGAACGAGAACACGTTTGTCGTAGATGGCGGAATGCCAATCGAAGAGGCGAATGACGAACTCGAACTCGAAATTCCCGAAGGCGATTATGAGACCGTGGCCGGTTTCTTCCTGGAGCAGTCGCAAAGCATCCCCAGCGAAGGTAGCCGGATCAGGTATGGGAACCTTCGTATGCAGGTGTCTGACATGCAGGACAACCGGATTGCGTCTATCCGAGTCCGCAAGATGCCGAGTGTCGTGGAGCAGATCGTCGCCGGTACAGGATCCAGTTAGGGTGAATCCCCGAAACGTATCCGGCGAACAGGCGCACCGGAGTTTTCTCACCGGACTACGGGAAGGGCTGACCCGCAGTCATACTTCAAGCAAAGCTCGCCTGCTGATTGCAATCTCTGGTGGTGCTGATTCGACTGCGCTGCTGCTCGGTCTTCATTCGATCCACACCGACCCGGACTCTGACATCGAGATTGAAGCGGCCCATTTCAACCATCAGCTGAGAGGCGATAGCTCATCTGCGGATGAGCATTATTGCCGGATGCTCTGTGGTCGGCTCAACGTGAACCTGCATGTTGGCAGTGGCGATGTCGCTTCTCAAGCGGCGACGAGCGGTGAGTCGATCGAAGCGACAGCCCGTGACATGCGCTATCGGTTCTTCGCCGAAGTGGTGTCCGAACACGATCTCGATGCCCTGGCAACCGGCCACACGATGGATGACCAGGCTGAAACCGTGTTACTGGCCGTTACTCGAGGCGCGGGGCTGCGTGGTGTTTCGGGAATGGGATACGCAAGTGAACGGCGTGACCTTGCCACTGACGGGCGTTCGCTCAACGTGATTCGTCCGATGCTCGGTCTGCGTCGATCGGACACCGAGGCGTTTTGTGAGTCATCTGAAGTCACGCCGCAACAGGATGAGTCAAACAGCGATCCCGCGTTCGCTCGCAACCGCATCCGACACGGCGTTATCCCCGAACTGCACAAGATCAATCCTG
>JAJCYX010000271.1 GCA_029262715.1 Chloroflexota bacterium | reverse complement strand
GTAGCTGACATCCTTCATGCGCAGGATCAATGGTCGAGGCTCGTCGACCAGAAGCGTTCGCTCCAAACTCGCTGCTGAGTGGAAAGCGAGAATTCCCTGGGCGCTGTAGAACGCAATATCGTCCCGGGTCATCATCAACTCACCAAGCTCCGGTGATACCTGGCGAATCAATCCCTGTTCGTTTGGTGCCAATTGCGTTGCTGTCGCATTCGCAGTCAATTGACGGAGAACCAGGATGACCGAAATGACTATTCCGGCCAGGATGGCGAATGTCAGATCAAGAAAAACGGTCAGGCCGATCGTTGAGGCCAGAACGAGAAGCTCTGATCGCGGTGCGGCTCGGATGATGCGTCTCAACCCTTTGACATCCGCAATTCGATACGCCGTTGCAACGAGCACACCGGCGAGCACTGCCAAAGGAATATGTCCTACTAATCCGGCCAGTGAAACAGTGCTCATGAACACGAATACAGCGTGAACCACACCGTTCAATCGCGACGTGGCACCGTTCTGAACTCCGGCTCCCGTTCGAGCGATAGCAGCAGTCGCAGGTATACCGCCTGTCATCGATGTGACGAGGTTCGCCACGCCCTGGCCGAACAGCTCCCGATTCGAGTCATGACGCTTCGAAACGTTTGCCATGTTGTCTGCCACAACAGCGCTTAACAACGATTCGACACCGGCCAGTACCGCTATCGCAAAAGCAGACGGTAACAGCGTCCGGGCGAGATCGGCATCGAACTCAGGCAGCCCCATATCTGGAAGCCCTCGTGGTAGATCACCGTATCGTCCCGCAACTGTTTGGGTGTCTACAGAAAGCGACCATGCTATTGCAGTCAGGACGACTACAGCCACGAGTGCGCCGGGAACCCGTTTTGAAACACGCGGCCAGAGAAACACCAACGCAATCGCTGCAAAACCGAAAACGACCGTCACCCAGCCGACGGTGTCCAAATGTTTGAGCGTGTCCCAGAAGCGTTCGTGAAAATGCTCTAATCCGGTGTCTGTTCCGGTGACACCAAACAGTGCATTCAACTGCCCCAACGCTATCGAGAGCGCAATTCCGACGGTGAATCCTGCAATCACAATTCCGGGGACGTATTTAGCTACTCGTCCGAGGCGCAGGAAGCTCATCACGAACAGTATTCCGGCCGCCATGAACGCGAGCAGAGGCAGTGACTCCACACCGTGCTTGATGACCACCGCAGCGATCAGCGGCACCAGAGCAGCCGTCGGACCCGTGATATTGAATCGCGATGATCCAAATATCGAACCAGCCGCGCCCGCAAATGCAGCCGTGTACAGCCCCATGATCGGTGGAGCGCCCACTGCGATGGCAAGCGCTATCGATAGTGGGAGGGCAATGGTTCCGACAACGAGGCCGGATACAACATTCGACCGAATCTCGGCAGGCGAAAGGAGACTGACAGACCGGAATGCCCGGTCAGAGCTGGCCAGCCTGGATTTCACATATTCGTGGACGATGCTGTAAGCGCCGGAGCATTCAGCCATCCCGGATGGCGTTCGGGTGGCGACTATTGGATTCCGGCCGACATGCTGTCAGTAAAGATCAGTCCGTGCTCGGATATTTGTCGGCATTCTAACGCCGCAAACCGCGGAAGCGACGAAAAACCGGCCTCCCGCTGTTATCCAAACGGGCCATTGCCAACCTTCGAACGACCCGCCGGGTCGACTAAAACCCTCGGCTCGTTACGGGGTCAGGAATACCTTCCCAACGGGTGTCGCCCTGTGACCGCTTCACAGCGATCACCTTGACCACATCCGGATTGCCAAGTCCATGCAGCGGCTGGCCGGTCAGTACATTCACAGCGTTTTCGCCCCAGCGCTTCGCTCCTTCGACAGTGGTCACATCCGATCCACCAGCGAAGTGCGGTGTAATCGTCAGGTTCGGCAGCTTTAGCAGTGGACTCTCGGCATCGAGTGGCTCGTTCTGCGTCACGTCAATGCCTGCGGCGTAGATCACGTTCGTCTCAAGAGCCTCCTGCAACCCGGCTTCATCCACAATCGGCCCGCGGGCACAATTGATAAACACCGCGGTCGGCTTCATCTTCCTGAAGCTGTCGATATTGAATGCGTGATTGGTCTCGGTGGTTGCTGGTGAATGGACGGTGATGAAATCCGATTCGCTCAGCAATGTGTCTAGATCGACAAGCTGTACGCCGTACAGATCTGCCGCGGTCTGAGGCACATATGGGTCGTGCGCGATGATTCTCGCCGGACCAAAACCTCGGACACGTGATGCAAATGCTCGCCCTATGTTGCCGAGGCCGTAAATCCCAACGGTGTTCCCGGCAATCCTTCGCAACTTCCCGCGTAGTGCATTGACCTCTTTCGGCCTGTCGCTCCACGCTCCTGCTTTCGTCGCTTCACGAAGCTCAGGAATCTGGCGAGTGATTGAAAGCAACATCGCCATCGCATGGTCGGCAACCTCGCTCGTGTTAATTCCCGGAGTGTTCGTGACAGCGATACCAAGCTCGGTCGCCACGGCCAGATCGACCGAATCAACACCGACTCCACTGCGCCCAACCATCTTCAGGCTAGGTAACGCCTCAAGCACCTTGCGAGTCGTGTGTGGCACAGTACCAACCAGTAGTACGTCAGCGTCGCTGGCTGCAGATATAACCTGGTCTTCCGTATCGCACGAGACGTACTCCACCTCGATACCTGCTTTTTTGATCACGTCGAGCGTGATATCGCTGGGTGCGCGGTTGTTCATTGTGATGACGACTTTTCGTGCTGACATGTTCTAGTCCCGTTTCAGCTAGCGAGGTTGACGTTTGGCAGATGTTGGCCCAAATTCTGGCGTGTAAGTTCGTTCGTCCCGGCAATATGCCCGCAGTCAATCGATAGCGCAAGTCTTACGCTCGAAATCAATAACACCATGCCAAACCGAAACTTCTCACCAAACTTCAGACTCCTCCTCGACCACAAGATCCCAATGCGGGACGGAGTCAATCTTTCTGCTGATATCTATCTGCCCGTCACGGACGACGGACCGTGGCCTGCATTGCTGCTTCGAACCATCTACAACACGAAGGATCCGCGTTATCTCGGCTGGATGGAAAAGTTCGTGCAGTCAGGCTACGCAGTCGTGCTGCAAAACTGCCGCGGACGTCACGACTCGGACGGGGACTGGGAGCCGTACACCTGTGAGTACCCTGACGGCTTCGATACCCATGAATGGATTGGCGAGCAGTCATGGTGCAACGGGAAGATCGGCACATTCGGTCTCTCTTATCCCGGCTTCACGCAAACAGCTCCTGCCCTGCTCAAATCCCAGTACCTGAAGGCGCTGGTGCCTATCGCATCCCAGCAAGACAACTACGGACATCACAGGGTCGACGGTGTCATCGCCCACGCAACAAACCTCTTCTTTGCCAACATGATGGGGCGCGTGATGCAGACCGAAGTATTGGACAGGCTCGACTGGGACGCCATTTACCGTCATCTGCCGATCGTCGAGACTCTCGATCAACTTGGTGACTGCGCGTACTATCGTGGCGTTGTTGAGCATGAGCAGTACAACGATTTCTGGTCAAGCTACTCGCTTCGTAATCGCTATAGCGAAGCTGAAACGCCTGCGCTATTCGTCACCGGCTGGTACGACTCCCTGCTCCACGAAACGATCACCGTTTTCAACGGCTGGAAAAATCATGGCGGATCGGCTGAAACGCGTGATCGAACGAAATTGCTGATCGGTCCGTGGAGCCACCAGGTTGCGCCCTGGGGTCGAAAACCACTCGATGCCGGTGGCGTGTTCGAGGACGTGGAGTTTGGTGATCATGCTGTCGGTGACGTCTATGACATTCATCTGAGGTGGTACGACACGCTCCTGAAGGACATCGATACAGGCATTGATGAAGAGCCACCGATAAAGATCTTCGTTATGGGCAGAAACGAATGGCGCCACGAGAACGAGTATCCGCTGGCGAG
>JAJCYX010000270.1 GCA_029262715.1 Chloroflexota bacterium | reverse complement strand
CTGTTCACAGCCCCAGTTCACATCAAGGTCGGAATTCACCTCCTGCTCTTGGGGCAACGCCCAACAGCGACGCCCCAGGAGCAGGGGGCGAGTCGCGTTAGGGGATAGAGGTCGCTCGGAGACAGAAGAGCGGGTGTGACTAAACGCCGCGCCTTATCGTTAGTTTGCAGTTCCGTCAGTCGCTCCTGTCCTTTGCGAGGTTCCGAATATCGTGTTCACTCTTCGTCTCTTGAACTCCCCATGCAGGTAAACAGTCGAAGCTCCCAGCAGTAGCAGGACGGCAGGCGAGAACGGCGCAGCGATCATTGAGTCGGTTCCTGTGATAACCCACGGCAGCAGCATTGCAAACACTGTGAAAGAAACCAGTATCGTGAAGTCGACTCTGAGACCTCGCCAGCGTTTGGTTGCGAGATAGATGATTGCTGCCGAGACGATGGCGATTGCAATTAGCGCACCAGTAAGTCTTGAGAAAGTGGTTCTGTCTGAATACCTGTAAGCGGTCAGCGTCATGTTCGGTACCGACCTCAGGTTTGACGATACGTAGGCGACAAACCTGTCCTCATTGTTCCTGTACATCTGCATTGCGGTGGTGGCATCGCCAAAGTCCCGCCTGAACGGCACACCCCACTGGTTCCATGGATCTACGTTCGGTGTTGCGTCGAAAATGGCATAGTGCTGTCCGATGGCCTGCAATGCCCTGCCACCCGGATAGTCCGATGCTACGGGGCCGAGTTGCACGAATGACCAGCTTGCTATTGCGATCGCGATCGACGTGGCGATGAGCGGGGCAGATGCCCTGTGGCGATACCAGATCACTACAGCCGCCAGTACCAGCACGTACATGATCCAGAACTCCGGACGCACCAGCGTTGCAGCTGCGATGACGATCAGCGCAAGCCCTGCGCCTTTACGCTCGTGCGTAGACGCCAGCAACACCAGTGCAACAACGGCCGCGGTAAACACCCGCAATGTCATGCCTACTGAAAGCATCGGATGGGCTGCGATTGCCAGGGTCAGGATGACCGTCAGCCACGGGTTGTGGAACATTCGCTGGAAAGCGAAGCCGAAGATTAGTATGAGCGAAATTGAGGACGCTATTCGAATGGCGAGTTGGGCATCAGCACCTTCGAGACCGACGGCGATGAACGGTGCATACAAAAGCGTGAAACCGGGCGACCAGTCGACATGAGGAAGATGCCCGTCTGCCACCCTGGTGGCGAACGTCAGGTATGACCCTTCGTCCCCTTGCCAGTGGTCGTAGCTCTGGTTCATGCGAACGGCCAGAACCGCAACGATCACTGCGCCGAACGACAGCAACAGTGCGGTGTGAACCGATGGTCGTTCGCGTAGTTGCGTTGGGAACACGAGTGAAGGCCATCCGGGTGACTAAATACAAACTGGCGAGCGGGGAGAGTCGCGCCGTCGGAAGTTTACTGGAATCCATTCACAACGAACGGGACGGTAGCGAACGGCTAACGAGGCTCTCAGGGTTGTCGTGATCTTAGTAGTTGCCAGCTCCTGTCCTGCGCTCGGCGGTTATTGATTTCCCGTTGTAGTATTCGGCCTCCATGCGGCTGATGGTCGCTAGCCGTGCGAGAAACCTGACCGAACGTCGGTCGCACCGCAACTTCACTGCATTTTCAGCCTCGTAGGAGACACCAATGAAGGTCACCAATCTCAGAACGATGGTCGTTGAGGGCGAGGAGCCTTACATCGGTGGACGGTATTTCCTGTTCCTATTTCTCGATACTGACGAGGGCATCACAGGTGTTGGCGAGCGCATTGCGGGCAGCAGCTATTCGAACAACTTGAAGGATATTCAGACGCACGTCAGGCTCGTCGAAGAGCTTGTAGGCCAGTTCGTCATCGGCGAAAACCCGATGCACATCGAGAAGATCTGGGACCGCATGTACGGGTCTCGGCACGATCTGCGCCATCCGAGTCTGTATGCGACCCCGGCGATCAGCGGTATCGACATGGCTCTCTGGGACATCAAGGGCAAGGCCGCGAATATGCCGATCTACGAGATGCTGGGCGGCCAGTATCATGAAAAGCTGCGAGCCTATGCCTATATGCCGAGCGCCGGGCTGGACAAGCATCCCGAGAAGGCGGGTGATGTTGCGGTGCAGTTGATGGAAGAGGGCAATTCGGCCTGCAAGATCGACCCGTTCATGCCGACTCACCCGATTCGTGACATCCCGTTATGGGAGATCGAGCATGCTGGGAAGATATTCGAAAGCATCAGGGACGCGGTTGGCAACAAGCTGGAAGTTGGCATTGGAACTCACGGCCAGTTGACCACTTACAGTGCCATTCGAGTTGCCGCTTTTCTTGAGCCGTATCACCCTTTCTGGTTCGAGGAGCCCGTCGCTCCTGAAAACATCGATGAGATGGCGCGCGTTGCGGCGCACACGAGCATTCCCATTGCGACGGGTGAGCGGCTTGTGACGAAGTACGAGTTTTCTCAGGTGCTGGAGAAGCAGGCTGCACAGATCATCCAGCTGGATGTCGGTCAGTGCGGCGGCATCACCGAGGCGAAGAAGATTGCGAATATCGCTGAGGCGCACTACGCAATGATCGCTCCGCACATGTACTGCGGCCCTGTCGCTGCGGCGGCGGCTATCCAGATCGACACCTGCTCACCGAATTTTTTGATC
>JAJCYX010000269.1 GCA_029262715.1 Chloroflexota bacterium | reverse complement strand
ATGGCGGAGCGACCTTTTCGGTATCCGGTGATTCACGAGCCATCAATTCTGATTGTTCGTAATCCCGACTATATTATGATGACTTGAGCGGCTGACGGGTTAATCGCACAAAGCGTTTGACTATTCCGGCGTGCGATTAAGGAACACACAGCACCGAATTTCGCCTACTGGTGAGAGATCTGCACTGAGGTGACCATGACGACGCAACTGCAGCAAGACTGGAACACCGCTCGCAGAGTCATATTCTGGGTTGGCGCAGCAGCAACGTTCATCTTCAGCGCCTTTCTCATCATCGCGTTCGGAATTGTGACCCCGGAATCATGGGGCGCCTATCTGCTGATTCCCATCATTGGAACGTTTGTGGCCTATCTCATTGCGTGGTTCGGACATGGCATCGATGGCACTCGCACGCTGGCTATCATGCTGTTCATCGCAACCGTTATATTCGGGTTCCTCTGGAGTTCCAGCATCCTGTATTTGCCCGGCCTCATTGGTCTTGCGATGGGCACTCGCCATCGCCTCGAACTAGAGCACGCTCAACGTACTTCCGCTCAGATAATGTAGGGATGAGCTAGTGATGGAATCGCCGAGACAAAACGCCACAAGCAGACTCCGGTTCATCTCATTCTGGGCCGGTGCAGTATTGACGGTGGCCTTCAGTACTGTCACCTACGTTATGGTGGTTCTCGGCGGCGTGGACGATTCCCGCTTGATTCTGTTTGTGTTCGTATTCGGTCCGCCAACCGCGTACTGGATTGCATGGATTGGATCGGGGAGGCCATGGGTTAGAGGAATGGCAATCGCGCTGTTTATCGGCTCACTAGTTCCTGCTATAGCGAGCGTGATGTTATTCGCGGCGATACCCGGAATCATAGGATTGGCCGGTGGTACGCCTGACCGGTTTCGCACACTAAAGCCTGAACAATGAATCTCTGACCTGACGTTCAACCGAGTGCTATCTGCGCTACTATTGCGCAGCTTGGTCCACGCCGTCCTCAGCTCTAATCAGGGTGGCGGCTTCGTGTAATCCATCACCGATCACCCCAGAGAAAATCAATGAAGATCACCCGCGTCGACCAATTCTCTCCCAGGCCTCGCACCCGCCTCGTGAGAATCACGACTGACACCGGCATCGAAGGCTGGGCTGAAAGTACGCTTGAGGGCAAGCCAGAGTCGGTCCCGGCGGCTATCAATGAGTTCGCCGGATACTTGATTGGCAAAGATCCACTGCGTATTGAGCACCACTGGCAGCAGATGTACCGCTCATCGTTCTTCAGAGGCGGAGCGCACAACATGTCTGCGATCGCGGGCATCAATGCCGCACTGTGGGACATCTCTGGCAAGCACTACGGAGTGCCCAGCTACATGCTCATGGGTGGAAACGTTCGCGACAGTATTCGGGTCTACGCGCACTGGGGGATCAGGGACCTGTCTGACGAGGGCCTGGCAGCGTCGAAAGAGCGACTCGAAATGCTGCAAAAGAGCGGCTACACCGGTTACAAGGCGGGACCAGCCGGAACATGGCGAGCGCACGAGCCGCCTTCACGCATCGACGAGTTCGTTAAGGCGGCTTTCATGATGCGTGAGTGGGTTGGGCCAGATGTGGAGTTGTGCTTCGATTTCCATGGCAAGATGACGCCAGCGCTTGCTGTCGAGGTGTGTCACGAGATCAAGGGCATGAGGCCGATGTTCGTTGAGGAGCCGGTGCCGCAGGAGAATGTGGACGCGCTGAAGTTCGTCTCTGACCACGTGCCGTTCCCGATAGCTACGGGCGAACGGTTGCTGTCCCGCTGGGAGTTCCGTGAGGTGATCGAAAAGCAGGCTGCGGCGCTATTGCAGCCGGACGTTGCCCACTGTGGCGGGCCTTCGGAGCTAAAACGCATCGCCAACTACGCCGAAACGTACTACCAGCACATCATGCCGCACTGCGCAATCGGCCCACTAGCCCTCGCCGCATGCATGCTCGTTGACGCGGTAGTTCCGAACTTCCTGATCCAGGAGCAGGTGGACGCTGGACTCGGCAATGGGCTCCTGAAGAAGAACTGGGAAGTGATCGACGGCCACATCCCTCTATGGACAACTCCAGGACTTGGAGTCGAGGTGGATGAGACCGAGGCAACTAAGCCGTACACAGGTGAGCAGTACCGCTATCACCGAGAGCTGGGTGGCGAGTACTACTACGAAAACGATGGCTCAGTAGCCGATTGGTAGAACCTGCTGAACCGGCGAAATCACACCGCAACTGAACTGCTCTTTCGAAGAACTCGATACGAAGTAAAAACGGGCGTGCCATCTAGCTGGCACGCCCGTTTTATAAGTCCCTGAAAATGACCTATGCGGCCTGTTCCCACGAAGCTGAAGGCTCGGTGGAAACTGTGCTGGCCTCGGCCTCTTCTTCATCCTTGCGGTAGATTGACCACACGCTCCAGCCGGTAAAGGCTGCACCGATGGCAACAACGGCAGCGCTGATCCATCCAAGAAGCTGGAGGCTCGATGCGCCGCTGTCCATCCGGCCCTCAAGCCGTACGGTAGCCGCTTGTGAAACCTGTCCCAGGCCCTGGACTGCAGGCTGAACACCCGTGAACACTGCAAGAGTGTTCGCCATGTGGTTACCTGTTGCGGCTGCTACATCGCCGGAAGCTGCAAGCGCCAACGTGCCGTTGAAGGAAGCTGTCAGGGCAGCAAGACCCTGATCAGTCCCCGCAAGAGCCAGGTCAACCTGCTCGATACCGGTAGTTGAAAGAATCGCCTTGCCGGAGTTGTAACGGGCAATAGCAGCGTCAAATGAAGCCTGCGACTCCGCAGGAGCCTGGCCGGTGGCCGCCAGTGCGTCTGCACCGACTGCTTCGTTCCATGCCAGTTCAACGTCGGAAGCTGCGACCGCCCATTGGCTGATCTGCACCTGGCCGCCCGCCGCGTCGCTCAGATCACCCGAGGCTTCGATCGCACCGTAGGCTGCTAGCCCAAGCATTGCTGTGACGGCAAATACCGCTATTGGATTTCGCCACTTTTTCCATAGAAACATATTGCACCTTGATTTAACTCAACATTTGGTCTTCGTCAGACACCTTGAGACACCTGATTAAAGAACCACTGAATGAAGTAGACCGGATGCACACCAAGATCAACAGAGAGGATTCGCCCAGTGACATCCGAGTTATGCACAGTGCGCATGACCCGATGGGTTCGCGGTTGGGCAAGC
This sequence comes from Chloroflexota bacterium, assembly GCA_029262715.1. GTDB lineage: Bacteria > Chloroflexota > Dehalococcoidia > Lucifugimonadales > Lucifugimonadaceae > JAJCYX01. The sequence continues at coordinate 1,643 of JAJCYX010000269.1, read as the reverse complement.
CATCTGTCTCACGCGCATGAGCCATTAGGCTCACAGGGCAATTCGATCAGACCAAATATGGTGATCTCAGACAGGAGTGGTTTCAGTTGTCGCGGAGAATGCGATCATCACCACGCCTGATCGTGATTCCCTGGCGATCAAGCTCTTCGAGGAATGCCAATACGTATTTACGGCTGGAGCCAAATAGCTCACGCACATCGTTGATGTTGATCGCACCGCCGGATTTCGCATGCTCAGCCAATCGTCCACGCATCTCGCTGAACGAAGACGCAGCAAAAACAACCTCACCTGCGCGAACAACCTTGCCCTGGGCCTCAAGGCCAACAAGCAGTTCTGTGTCCAGCGGTGAGTCCGTGGGCGGTGAGTACGGATCAGACGCGAGCAGCTTGAGATATGCATCGACCGATGCCTGCTGTTCACCATTCAACTCAACAATATGCGAAGGCAGCCACACCAGCGCGCCGTCGTACTTCAGAGCGCCTTCATCTGCAAGAGAGCTGACGACTCGAAGAAACGGCGCCGCCTTCAGCTTGAGACGGTTGCGGAGCTCTTCTCGCGGCATCCCAGGACGAAGTGGATAGCCACGATGGAATCCCACAACAGCGCTTTCGGTCTCGGCACGAACCGACGACCAGCCGGTTGCTGAGTATAGGAGCGTGCTTCCTTCTTCACCGATATCAATGGCGTCTTTTGAAACGATCAACTGCTCTGCCAGGCCGTCCGCCTCGGCATCTGCAAGGTTTGCGTTTCGGCCAAGTTCAGCAACAGTCGCCGGCTCGATCGACCGCAACGTGTGGAGTGCGGCGCTTTCGCCAGATCCACTGGCAAGCGTCTCAAGTTCGGACACGACGCGAGCGTCATTCCGACGGTGCCGGGCAGCGTCCGGGACAAGCACGATGCCGCCAGCCATCGTGTCCTGCGTATCCCTCAGAATAAACCGGTCACCCCTCAACATCGGAATCGGCTCCGTCGTCCTCAACTGAACCCAGCCAGATTCACCGGGAGCGATTTCGTCGCCAGATAAAACCCGGACCGTAACCGGAACCTCCCGGCTACCCGAGAACAGCACCAGTTTGTGGTTGTGCCTGACCGGGCGAGGTGCGTCACCAATGACCCTCAGTGATCCGTCGAAGGCGTTGGATGATGTAAGCCAACCCGGAACTGTCAGCAGATCGCCGCGCTCGATCTCATTGTGCTCGATTCCATTCATGTTTACGGCAACACGCGTGCCCGGCGAAACCTCTTCCAGCGAAGTCTGATGCGACTGCAATCCACGGATACGCGCTCGCCTGCCACCAGGCAGCAACTCGACTTCCTGCCCCGTACGCAGTCTGCCGCCCGTCAGTGTCCCGGTGACGACAGCGCCGAATCCTGACACGGTGAACGAGCGGTCGACCGGCAGGCGGGGTCGGCCTAGGTCTGCGTGTGCGTCAAGTTGATCCAGTTGCGCGTCGATTTCTGCAAATAGTTCCGGTACACCAGCTCCGGTTTCAGCAGAGACGGCAACCAGTGGAGAGCCTTCGAGAGTCGTACCTTCCAGGGCCTCCTTAATGTCGACCGAAACCAGCTCTAGCCAATCATCATCGACAAGGTCGGACTTTGTGACGACGGTGATGCCTGCCTCGACGTTCAGCAGATCGAGG
>JAJCYX010000268.1 GCA_029262715.1 Chloroflexota bacterium | reverse complement strand
CGACTCACCTGCAACTGCAGGTGAAACGATGAAGCTCACCTTGAAAATGGTAGCTGTAGCTGCTGAATCACCACCTGAATAGGCGATGAGCGCACCCTTGGGCTCCAACGAGCTTCGAGCCTCCTGCAGTCCTGCGTAGATTGTGTCCTTCGACCTTTCGGAAGCGAACACACCCGTCGACAGAACCGTGAAGGCAAATACAGAGGCCACAACCACGAAAGCGATGAGGATAATTGCGGTCTCAAGACCAGTAATTCCCCGCTCGCCAAGCAGCAGGCCAGTGCTGTGCTTACGCATCAAATTGTCTCCTCAACGCTAGCGGCCACCACCTCTGCGGGCGGGTGGCCATAAATCAGCCAGTTATCAGTCCTTAAGGAATACCCAGACGGGTCTTCCACCGGTGAACCCGGGTGAACTGCTTACCAGTTGATTAAAAATAGCTAGGGAGTCGAAAGGCGGGAATCAGGTCGGCACCATCGCCGAGCGATGTTATCTCCACTCACATTTCCACCAGTGACGTAAATGAAAACAGCCAGTTTGTAACAGTTAGGTGGCGACAGTCGTCACATTGACAGTTGAGCGTCTATTTCAGGTCCATGATCGCGTCGAGCCTGACCGGTACGGTCCGCTCAATCGTCATGATCGAACCCCGTGCAGGCTTGACCTCAAAGGTGAAGACATCATTCGGGGTCAACACCGTACCGCCGGTTGTCAGAATCCCGTGCGCCCCCCTGGCGTCTGGCGTCCAGGTTGAGGTTGCGTTAGCGGCTGTCACATCAGCGACATTGAAATCACGTGTCAGCAGCCAGACAGTGATCTCCGCCTTCTCCCCCTCCTCGAGCAACGAGTCAGAAGAAGCTTCGCCCAGGAACTCAACTGTCCACGGAACGTCAGAAAGGTGCTGATTCCTGTCCGTGAAAGAGATGATCGTGCGGTACTCGGCTCCTGTAACGAAGTCCGGGTCTGTTCCCGTACCACTGGCTGTATAAGGAGGAGTCAGGTCAACCTCGGCCCCGGAGACCGAATTGCCAACAACAAACGTAAGTTTGTAAATCGTGGAGACCACAGGGCCCGAACCTACACCACCGCTGTACGCAATGACCGAACCGCGCGGCTCGATAGACGACCGCGCCTCCTGCAGGCCCGCGTAGATCGTCTGCTTAGACCTCTCAGCAGAGAAGACTCCGGTTGAGAGTACGGTGAAGGCGAAAACCGTCGCAACCACAACAAAGGCTATAAGGATGATGGCGGTTTCGAGACCGGTTATCCCTCTCGACAGCTCCAAGCGTCGCTGACCATTCCAACTCATAGGTTCTCTCCTTACAGACGCAAAGGCCCGCGCACGCGGTCCAGTTTCTTGTCGAGCGTCCACACCGCTTGGTCCAGGCTCAGAACCGGATATGTGGAAGCACCCGTGCGCGAAACTTGCCCTTATCTCAAACTTAATGAAAGGTATCGGTCTGGTACCGGAAGTCGGCACCAAATCTGCCGTCAGTGAATGCGCCTAATGCGGCACGGGCGGTTTGCCAGCCTGTAGTTGGTGAGCACACACAGTGGGGGTCACTTAGCGCGTCGCGTAGACCCGGCGTCGCAGAACCAGCAGGTTATGCCCGAGTATTTACGTTGTGGGGTTCGTCAATGTTCGTCAGCGCGTTTTCCCGGCTGCGCTGGTCATTTAGTTGAAGAGCAATTGAGCCCAATAGTGACCAACCAGCCCGGAAGTCAGGGAGTTTCGCAACAATGCACAAGATCAGTGTGCTGATCGCTGACGATCACGAACTAATGAGAGAAAGCCTCGCAGTGCTACTCGGTAGAGAGCCAGCACTCGATGTGGTAGGCGTTGCAGCGGACGGCCGCTCAGCCATCGCAATGGCACGTTCTCTCCAGCCCACGGTGGCAATACTGGACGTCGGCCTGCCGTTAATTAACGGCATCCAGACCGCCCGCCAGATCCGCGTGGACTCGCCTAATAGTGGCATCGTCATGCTTTCCAGCCACGACCGCGGCGAATATCTGAAGGATTTCATGAGGGACGACTCCTCGGGCAAAGCGTTCCTTCTTAAGAACACGCTGCGCAACACACGAGACATCGTACGAACCATCGAAGACGTCTCTTCTGGACGAACCGTTCTTGACCCTGCAATGGTCTCCAAGCTCACCTCTGACGAATCGGTGCGAGTGAGCGGCGCTCTGAAAAGCCTCAGCCCACGTGAGCTACAGGTGCTTGGACTCATGGCGAAGGCCAGCAGCAACCGCTCGATAGCCGACGCCCTGTTCATTCAGCCGAGAACCGTGGAGCACCACATCTCGAGTATCCTCGCCAAACTTGGCTTCAACTCCACCGGTGAGCGACACGGCAGGGTCTTCGCAATCCTGACCTACCTTGAGGCAACGGGCCAGATTCCATCACAGTCCGCCGATCTCGATACCGGACTCGATGACCTGATGGCAGCATAGCCGAAACGATCAAAAACTCCTGGCTGAAAAAAGCAGGACTGGCGTATTGCCAGTCCTGCTTTTGTTTATGCGGGTCTCTGCAAGCCGGACAGGCGATCACTTCCTCGCTATCACGAGGTGCTCCATCCAGAAGTGCCAGACATGGTCGATCTTCGAGAATCCAGCTTCGCGCAGGTTCGTTAGCTGTTGGTCAAGCGTCGAAATTCGGTCCCTCTCAGGCGACGCCTCGTCCAAGCCGCTCTTCGCTTCCTCATGCTCATCAAACTCGTGCTGCCTAATCCCGGCTTCGGAAAACCGTCGGCTCCGAGAAGACTCTTCCCGCTCACGACCACTGCGCCACACATCCTCGCTGTAAGGCACGTACATGGCATCAGCCAGTAGCAGCGTCCCGCCAGGCTTCAGCGCCGCGTATATCTCGTGGCAAATCGCCTGCTTGCGCTCGTCAGGCAGGTGGTGGATGGCCGAAAAAGCAACAACCATGTCGAGGTCGGTCAGTTCAGCCGGGAACGATTCGTTCAGATCGTGCTGGATGAACTGCACTCGACCCGACGAGACTCCCAACTTGCTCTCCGATGCTGACAGCATCCGCTGTGAAAGATCGAGCGCCATCGCAGTCGAAGCCGGAAACCGCTCAAGGACCATCGAGAGAAAGTTCCCAGTGCCGGAGCCAAGATCCGCGAAGCGGAACGGCTGATCTGACGAGTATGGAACGAGGTCGAGCGCCAGTTCGTGATAGAAGCGGTACATCTCGATCTTGACTGGCTGGATGCGGTCGTAGTCGTGAGCATACTGATCGAAATACTCGGTCATGCCGCTCCTCGATTAGTGCAGGTTCTTAACTGAGAAAGAATCTATCTCCGAGCCCAAAAAACCCGTTCACACTCGCCGATGACCATTCGTCGCTCCGCCCGTTCTCGGTGTAGTTGTGACCGTGAAGTCCGGCGGCTGGTTCAGGAACTGGCCGAACCAGCCCAACATGCGCCTGAAGTACTCCTCACGGATACTCGGGTGCTTCGCCCTGAAGATGCCGTGACTCGTCTGCGGCATACGGACAAACTCCACGTTCTTACCCGCACGCTTCAGAGCAACAAAGTACTGCTCAGACTGCTCAATCAGAACTCGAGCGTCATCTTCGCCATGAATCAGCAGCACCGGCGTATCCACGCTGTCTGCATACGTTATCGGCGAGTGGCGCACGTACCACGGCAGGTTCTTGCTACGCTGCCCACCGAACTGGACATCTGAGAACGGCACACCGATATCGGACGTGCCATAGAAGCTGGCAAGGTCCGTGACCGGAGCGCCAATCACAGCCGCCTTGAACCGGTCCGAGTGTCCAACCGCCCAACTGGCCATGTATCCGCCATAGCTGGAACCGTGAAGCACCACCCGAGAGTCATCTGCGTAAGGCTTGCGAAGCACGTTGGTCAGAGCCGCCATCACGTCTACGTAGTCACCTCCGCCCCAGTCGCCGTGAACCGCTGTCGCAAACTCCAGTCCATATGACGAAGAGCCCCGCGGATTCGGCGCAACCACTATGTAACCGTTAGTAGCCGCAATCTGGTGAACCGGATAAAAAGCGTCGTAGAAGTTCGAGTGCGGACCGCCGTGAACGTCCAGTAAGACCGGATAGCTACCCTCAGAATCGAAGTTCGGCGGTAGCCAGACACGGACATCGACCTCATTTCCCTCGCTCTTCACAGTGATGCGATCGAGTTGCGCCAGAGGATGTTCAGCGAAGTATGCGTCATTGAGATGTGTGAGTTGAATGCGGTCGCCGTGATGCGTGTCTATAGCGAACAGCTCTCCGGTTCCTTTGAGAGTCGCTGATGCCGTGACCGCCGTATCGTGCTGCGGTGACACATCCCAGCCCGTTATCTGCTCCTTGCCTCCAGTGACAAACCTGACGGTCCTGTCTTCTGGTTGATCTTCGGGATTGACCGAGCATATGAACGACTCGCCACGAGCGTCGCCAACGAAGAAGATCCGGTTCGGTGTCGCCCATCGCATGACCGGCGTACCAGCTCCAAGCGGAATGTTCGCTCCCGATGCAGGCCGTAACGAATCGTGCGTGAGACGCCGAGGGTATGAGCCGGGTTGGAGCACGTAGACCCAGCCCTGGCAGATGAGGCCGTAGCCGCCGACCTGCTCAACCTGCTCTGCACCGATCACCGCCAGCTGCTCCCCGTCCGGCGACCATGTGACGGCATCAGACATGTACAGCCCGCCAGACCAGCGCTCGGCCTTGCCACCTGAGAGCGGCAACACGTAGACCTCGTTGCGCAGAGTCGTGTCGCGGAACGGCCCTTGATCGGATAGATAGGCGATTCGTGAGCCGTCTGGAGACCATGCCGGAGGCCCGTGCTCGGCCTCTTCGTTGGTTAGCTGCTGAGTCATGCCCGATGACAGATCGATTACGAATAGCTGCCTGAACAGGTTTCCGCGCCATCCATGACCATCCTGCCGGTAGCGAACGGAGCGAGTCACCCGCGGTGCAAGCTCATCGCGTGAAGGTGAGGTAGACATATCTGCTCGATAGGCGATCTGCTCTCCCGAAGGCGACCACGAGAATACATCGATCTCCAGTTGATGACGAGTTAGTTGAGCCGCGTCACTGCCATCTGCTGCGCATATCCAGATCTGCGCCACATCTTGTTCGTCATTTCGCAGGAACGCTATCCGGTTACCGTCCGGTGACCACACAGCGTGCCTGGCGTTCTCAAGAATGAGCTCAGGCTGGGCAGCCGTGTCGTCTGGCGACAGGCTCTGCGCGTAGACATCTTTCAGTTCAACCGGTTGGTCACGCTCGAAGCGGCCGATGGTGTATACGACCGAAGCGCCGTCCGGCCGCATCGACGGCTCGCTGGCTGTGCGGATGTGATAGTGATAATCCGGTCCGATGGGTGATGGCATGACGCAAGAATTTACCGGGTGTTGCGAGTGTGGCGATGCTGAGAGATTGTATCGTTAGCTCACGGCAACGTGGCGCGGACGGCCATTCTGCCTCCCTCCCAAGGAGGGAGTTAGAGGGTGGGTGCGGCGTGCGGGGTTTTCAAGTGAGTCACAAGTTGCCGCTCAGATGAAAACGCGGCACGCCGCCTTCGTCCTGAGCGGGCGCGAAGGACCCGGTGTTGCGGGGCGACCCATCAGAGGCCGTTCTATCCATGAGCATTCACCAGCCAACCTGTCATACCGACACGGGTTCCCGCTTACGAATCCAAGGTTCTGATCGACACCATACGCCTACCCGGAATACACAGCTTGCTGCTCAGATTCTCCCAGACGCCGTGATACAACGGTGAGATCCCTCCGCTACGGTCGGGATGACATAACGAAATCGCGGCTTCGTCGCCGAAAAAGCCGCACGCGGCAAAACGCAGCTTGCTGCCGAGAAAAAAGAAACATGAAGATCACTGACGTTCGAACCGTCGTCGTAGGCAATCCGTGGAAAAACTGGATATTCGTACTGGTCGACACAGACTCAGGCATCACCGGACTTGGTGAAGCTACAGGTGGCCTCAGCACGCAGCCGACCGTTGCCGCCATCGAAGAGGTCAAGCACCTCGTCATCGGCAAAGACCCGCGGCACATTCACACCATCTGGAATGACCTGTACCTCGCCGGCTTCCTGAACGTCACTAAGGAAATCGCCGGAATTGAGATGGCCTGCTGGGACATCCTCGGAAAATCTCTCGGCGTGCCCGTGCACACGCTTCTCGGCGGCAAGATGCGAGACAGCGTCCGTGTCTACGCAAACGGCTGGTATTCGGGACCTCGCACGCAGGAAGGCTTCGCAGACAGGGCGAAGGTCGTCACAGACAAGGGCTACACGGCACTCAAGTTCGATCCGTTTGGCGACGCCTATCTCACCATGTCGAAGCATGAATCGAGAGTCGCCGAGTCACTGGTCGAAGCGGTGCGCGACACCGTTGGACCGGACGTTGACATCCTGATCGAGGCGCATGATCGCTTCACCGTCAGCCAGGCCATCGAGATCGGCAACTGGCTCGAAAAGTACGAGGTCACCTGGTTCGAGACCCCTGTGTACTCAACCGATACCGCTGCCCTGGTAGAAGTTGCGAAGCGCGTTCCGGTGCGGGTGATTGCAGGCGAACGGATGCACGACCTGCACGAGTTCGCCCAGTTCCTGGCGACCAATGTGACCGATGTGATCAACCCGGAACCGCTGGGCGTCGGCGGCGTGTTTCGCTCGGTCCAGATAGCAGGACTGGCAAGGGCACACCACGCTCAGGTCGCCTTCCACAACGCAGAAAGCCCGCTGAAGACCGCAATTACGCTCCAGATCGACGCCGTGACGCCGAATGTGTTCATCCAGGAGTGCTTCGACGATTTTCTTGAGCCATGGGTATCTGACGTGCTGAAAGGCTTCGTGCGGGTCAAAAACGGCGAGATCGAGATCCCGAGTGCTCCGGGCTACGGCGTGACGCTTGATGAGGACGAGGCTGCAAAGCGCCCGTACGGCAAGAGCAACTTCCTGCGCATGTTCAAGCCGGGCTGGGAACGCCGAGACACTGCAAGCACGGATTGAGTCGCTTGTTCATTCGACTAGTGAACCAATCGATGGTTTAGGACTCTGCATTTTTTAGGCATCATGCGTCTTGATTGCCTGAAACTCGCGTGTACACTTACCGCCGGTTTGGGGATTATGCTGACTCCTCCGAGAGCGGTCATTCGTGTTGCATCTAGAGAGGTTATTTTCCGGTCAACGGCAATCTCCAATGTGTCTATATGCTATTGCCAATGAGTATCTACCCCAGCCCAAGTATCAAGGAAAAATTCAAGGCCCGGCTGGAGCAGATCACACTACGAAGAAGTTCGGTCAAGAAGAATGAACGAATATTAGCTTTCTACGTGTTAAAGATCCTACGGCGCATTTCATATGCGTTGCTGGTTC
>JAJCYX010000267.1 GCA_029262715.1 Chloroflexota bacterium | reverse complement strand
CTGCCGGTGCCGGGTGGTTCTAAAACTCGGAGGTCTCCGATGCTGTTAGTACCTAGCGCCAACGCGGCGGCCAGGGTGCCGATTCCAATACTACTTCTTAAAGGACCTGAGCACGCGAATCGGCGCGCGCGCAATCGGACCTCGGGCTGAGCCCATGCGATTTAATCACTGCCCAAATTGCAGTGTCAAGCCAAATGAGCTGTCCCTTTTTCCCGTTTCTCCCAGCTTTGGGTGATTCCACCTATCCGAAACCGGATATAGCTTCACCGCCTGAATGAACCGAGTGCTCAAACACACTTTAGGGACACCCCATGCCGGTAGTCAACGAGTACCAACACCAATTAAAGGCCAGATTGGTTACGCGAGAATTACAGTACCTACTCAGCGAACCTACCGGTCTCCACCCATCAAATCTCACAGCTACCGCCTGTTCCGTACTTTAACCATACGTTCCTTTGATGAGCTACGAATGATATTTGAGTTCAAACAAGAAGGCTGAGCACTGTTAAATGCTCAGCCTTCTGTCCATCTATTCGGTTACGGTGACTCCGTGAACCTTGATCACTTGCCCCATTTAAGAGGGTTGAGGCTCTTAGGCCACGCTGGGTTTTTCCGGTTGGGTGATGGACTGCAAGAACTCTTCGTTAGTCTTTGTGCGGTTCATTCGCTCAACCACGCGCTCAGCGGCGTCTGTTGAGTTCGGTGAGTCCTGGCTGATGATGGCGACCATTCGCCTGAGCAGCCAAACCTGCTTCAGAGTTGCTTCATCCTGGAGAAGCTCCTCTCTTCGGGTTCCACTGCGTTCAATGTCTATGGCTGGCCAGAGCCGGCGGTCAGCAAGACGTCGATCCAGGTGCAGTTCCTGGTTACCCGTTCCCTTGAACTCTTCATAGATCAGATCGTCGAGACGCGATCCGGTGTCGATAAGACACGTGGCAACGATTGTCAGGCTTCCGCCCTCCTCACAGTTACGCGCCGCACCGAAGAAGGCCTTCGGTGGATACAGCGCGAACGGGTCCATACCTCCGGACAGGGTCTTGCCGCTGCTGGGGACAGCAATGTTGTACGCACGTGCCAGTCGCGTCAGGCTGTCCAGCAGTAGTACGACGTGCTCTCCGCTTTCCACCAAGCGTCTGGCGCGCTCCAGCGAAACTTCAGCTGTACGTGTGTGATCTTCGACAGGCTCGTCAAAGGTGGAGCTGTACACCTCACCATCGATTGAGCGTTGCATATCCGTCACTTCCTCAGGGCGCTCGCCGATGAGGGAGACAATCAGGTGAACCTCGGGATTGTTTTCCCGAATGCCGTTGGCGATCTGCTTGAGCAAGACTGTCTTGCCCGCCTTCGGGGGTGCTACAAGCAATGCCCTTTGTCCGCGACCGATAGGCGCAACTATGTCGATCAGCCTTGTGCCAAGAAGGCGTGGCGTGGTTGCGAGATGCATCTGCTCGTCTGGATAGACAGATGTGAGGTGCTCGAACTTGGGTCGCAGGCGCGCAGACTCAGGGTCGTGCCCGTTGACCACCTCGACCTTAAGCAGACCGTAGTATTTCTCGCCTTCTTTAGGTTGACGGAGCTGACCGGCGATCATGTCGCCCTGGCGAAGACCGTGTCGTCTGATTATCGACTGGGAGACATAGATGTCATCAGGAGTCCCCTTTTTACCTGGAGGACGCAGGAAGCCATACCCGTCGTGCAGTACGTCGAGTACGCCAGCACCGAGTAGCTGTCCGGTCTCTTCACCAAGAACCGTAAGAAGCTCCATGATGATTTCGGTACGTCGCTGTGGGATGCGCTTGATCTTCTTTTCGACAGCAAGTTCGCGCAGTTCGTCTAGCGTCTTTGCGCCAAGGTTGCCGAGATCTGGGAGCTCGGCTTCCAAAGCCTCAAGTTCTCTGTCGCTGATTCCAGCTTGAGGTCGCTGAGGCCGTCCGGTACGCCTGCGTCCGGCGGGTCGACGTCTTCCATTGTTATTCGAGCGATCTGATTGGCGCGTGGCTGAGGGTGGCAGGTCGAATTCCTCCTGGTGTTGGTGGTAGTGACTTTTTCAAGTTCTGTTTGGATCTCTTGCTGTTACGCGACTAGCGCGTCAACAAAGATCGGAACAATTTGAGATGTGACTCTGGTGAGTATCTGAAAAAGTAGATTTAGTGCCTGTTTCAGGCTCTGCCAAGTTCAATCTAAGAGGTGAATTCGGCAGACTATTTGTGTTCGATCTGGATTCGAGTGCTAGTCGATCTGGCTTCAACCAGGACCGATACGATCACAGGATTCCGGGGCACACAATGGCAATCAGTGAATGATCGCCGGGGGGAAGACAGGAGCAAAATATGCTTCGGTCTTACTTCATCATAGCATTTGCGGTCTATGTGGACAACAAGTCCGCAACCCAGTCTTTACGGTTCTCCTACTCTTCTGCGGAAGCTAGAGTGCCGACTTCTAGCCCATGACCGTCGCTACCGGCCGGGTTTTCGTTCTCGCTTGCTGGAAGCTCGAACTGTTCGCCTTCACGCAATATGTTGCATGCGGCATGCACGAATTCTCGGAATAGTGGATGGGCCTTTTCGGGTCTTGATGCAAATTCCGGATGAAACTGGCTACCGACCATAAATGGATGATCGTAGACCTCAGTGATTTCAACAAGAGAGTCGTCCGGCGCAACACCGCTGGCGACCAACCCTGCCTCTTCCAACCGAATTCGGTAGTCGTTGTTGTACTCATACCGGTGGCGATGCCGTTCCTTTACAAGTTCGACTCCGTACGCTTCTCGCGCACGCGTGCCATCTCTTAGCCTGCATGGATACTGGCCTAACCTCATCGTCCCACCAGTATCGACCAGCCCTTCTTGACCTTCCATGATGTTAATGACGGGGTCATCGGTGGATTCGTCGAGTTCCAGAGAGTTGGCTTTAGGCAAGCCGAGAATGTTGCGGGCATACTCAATGACCATCACCTGCATCCCAAGACACAGTCCCAGGTAGGGAATATTCCGCTCCCTTGCGTAGGTGGCGGTTGCGATCATGCCCTCAATGCCGCGCGGCCCGAACCCGCCAGGAACAAGTATCCCGACTGCCGAACCAAGCAGTTTCCCCGGACCTTTTTCTTCAATCTCTTCAGACGATATCCAGTCGATCTGGATATTTTTACCGTGGTGGAACCCGGCGTGGCGAAGTGCCTCGGCGACAGAAAGATAAGAGTCGTGTAACTCAACATACTTGCCTACGACTGCAATTCGAAGAGGGTCTTCCTCGTCATCCTCGATTTCGGCAATGTGGCGCCAGTAGGCAAGGTCCGGCTCAATGTCCGGGAGACCCAAAGCTTTTGAGATTGTGCTTCCTACGCCCTGTTCTTCCAGGTGAACAGGCACCTTGTAGACGCTGTCCAGCGTTGGTAGACCGAATACGTTCTCGGGCCGGACGTCACAGAAGCGGGCGATCTTGTCTTTTACGTCCTGGTCGACCTCATGGTCAGCGCGGCCAATGATCGCGTCCGGGTGGACTCCCATGCTGCGCAAAGCCTGCACACTATGCTGAGTTGGCTTTGTCTTCAGCTCCTTAGTGGAGCCGAGGAACGGCAGTAGCGTTACATGGATGTAGAAAGTGTTTTCCCGCCCTACATCTCCGCGCACCTGTCTTATCGCCTCCAAAAACGGCTGACCTTCAATGTCGCCGACCGTCCCGCCCACCTCAACCAGTATCACGTCAGCGCCAGACTGTTCGGCCAGCGCCTTGATGTGTCCCTTAATGGCGTCTGTAACGTGCGGGATGATCTGGATAGTCCCACCCAGATAGATCCCTGATCTCTCTTTACCGATGATCTCCGTGTAGATCTGACCGGCGGTCACATTCGACAGAGAGGTTAGTTCTACGTCAATAAAGCGCTCATAGTGACCGAGATCGAGATCGGTTTCGGACCCATCGATAGTTACAAACACTTCACCATGCTGATATGGGGACATCGTTCCCGGGTCGACATTCAGGTACGGATCGAGCTTCAAAACTGAAACGCTCAGGCCTCTGCTCTTCAACATCCGGCCAATAGAAGCGGCTGCTATTCCCTTACCCAGGGAACTCACGACACCACCGGTCACGAAAATGTAACGAGTCAACTAACACCTGCCAGGCGCGTATCGAGAAAGGGTTGCGGGCGGAGAGTGGGTTGCATATCCGGGCCTAATTGAATCAGGCCAGGTTCACATCTGGGTTCACAATTGGAACTCGAATGAATGGCAAACCTCTAATGAGGCTCCCGCGTTTCTTCGGCCAGAGTGGCGGTTAACTTAGCGGGAACACTCTGATTCTAGGCGGCACATTTCGAGGCTGTCAATCCATCGTGAGCGATATCGCCTTCAGTAGCTCACTAACACCGATTGTCATCCATGTTTGTTTGCTAAACTCACTCTGGCCGTTTTTTAAGTCCTTTCCAGGCAACCACCCTGGGCACGGTCCAATTCAATACCAGACGACAATCGCAGGTTCAGTTCAAGCCAATCATTCGCCTCCCACTCAATATGGAATCACTCACTCCAGACGAAGTCCGCTACGTAGCCCGCCTGGCAAACCTGTACCTCACAGATCAGGAAGTCGAGACGTACCGCCATCAGTTGACCGGCATTCTGGCGCATGTTCAATCTCTTCAAGAGGTAGATACCACCGGCGTCGAACCAACAGGGCATGCCACTGACTCGACCACTGTACTTCGAAGTGACGACTCTGCGGCGCCACTCGACCGTGAAGAGGTTCTTCGCAACGCTCCTGCGACGAGTGGTGAGTTCATACGGGTTAGCGCGGTGATGGACTAGCATCCTATGGTCAACAGAGTTTCGCGTTCCTCGGAAAACCACTATCTGCCGGCCCACGAGATACGGAAAAAGCTGGATTCCAGAGAGATCTCTTCATCTGAACTCACGAACGACACTATTTCTAGAATTTCAGCGATTGACGGTGAGATCAACGCCGTTCTCAAAACCACCGCTGAAACCGCTCTCGAATCGGCCTCTGCTGCTGATCGACGCCTCCGAGGTTCCGGTCCTGAACCGGGGCCACTGACAGGTATTCCGATCCTGGTCAAAGACAACATGTCCACAGCAGGAATCGAGACCACTGCGGCATCCAGAATTCTCAGCGGCTATGTGCCTCCATTCGATGCTGAGGTCGTTTCCCGTCTCAATGAGGCCGGTGCGGTCATTGTTGGGAAAGGAAATCTGGACGAATTCGCAATGGGCTCGTCCAATGAACACTCTGCTTTTGGCCCAGTGAAAAATCCGTGGGATACGAACCGAGTTCCCGGTGGTAGTTCAGGCGGCCCTGCCGCAGCCGTAGCGGCCGGTGAATGTGCGGTTGCGCTTGGCTCCGACACCGGCGGGTCCATTCGGCAACCAGCGGCATTGTGCGGAGTCGTTGGTATGAAGCCCACCTACGGGCTCGTAAGTCGTTACGGACTCATCGCATTTGCAAGTTCACTGGATCAGATCGGGCCGATTACGCGAGATGTTCGTGACTGCGCAGACGTACTGAATGTGATCGCGTCTCACGACTCCAAAGATTCAACTTCGGTAAAAGCGCCGTTCAAGGATTTTGGCGCAAAGCTCGGCGAAAGCGTTGACGGGATGCGGCTGGGAGTACCCAAGGAGTACCTCGTCGACGGCATCGAACCGGGCGTGCGAACAGCATTTGAAGAGGCCGTGGAGGAGTTGCGATCACAGGGAGCGACTATCGAAGAGACTTCGCTTCCACTCACGAACCAGGCTCTTGCGGTTTACTACATCATCGCCCCTTCCGAGGCCTCAGCAAACCTGTCTCGTTACGACGGCATGAAGTATGGAGCATCCGTCGCCGATGGACTTACTACGGCTGCCGAAGTCAGCCAGCACACTCGCGGAGAGATGTTCGGCGATGAGGTGAAGCGTCGAATCTTGATCGGGACCTACGCGTTGTCAGCCGGCTATTACGACGCTTACTACAAGAAAGCTCAACAGGTGCGAACGCTGATTCGCCAGGAGTTCATTGAGGCGTTCGGCAGGTTCGACGCTCTAATCACGCCAACTTCTCCGTCTGTCGCGTTCGAAATTGGCGCAAAGATGGACGACCCGCTCCAGATGTACCTGGCGGACATATGCACGATTCCGGTCAACATCGCCGGACTTCCCGCAATATCCGTGCCATGTGGCATGTCGGAAGGCTTGCCTGTCGGGTTGCAGGTGATCGGACCGCAGTTTGGTGACCGGACCGTGCTTCAGGTCGCACACGCTTATGAGCAAGTGACCAACTGGCACAGGAGCCATCCGCCACTATGATCAGCAGAGCTTGGAATCTGAGATTTCTGGTAGCCGTCATCGCGGCAATCGCGGTTCTGGCCGTGGCCTGTTCAAGCGATGACCTTGATCCAACGAGTACTCCAGCAAACTCCGGTGGACCACAAGTCTTTTTTCCGTACGTTTTCTCAGGCAAGTTCACCGTGGCTGGAGAGCCGGGACCACAAGGTATTCGGATGTTTGCGAGGCTTGGAGACGGTCGGGGTCCGTTCAACGACGCAATCAGGCCGGGTGAATACCTCAACGTGTCAGTGACACCTATCGACGCCAGTGACTTCGGCGGAGAAATCACGTTCCACCTTGGCAACCCTGACGGACCAACTGTCCAGGCTGAAGAGACGTTCACTTACGCTGCATCTACCCAGCCGCAACTCCTTGAGCTAGACCTGTCTTTCCCGAGGCTCCCGTGACTCTGAAAAGTCTTGGCGGGAAATCTCCAGTGATCGACCCGGAAGCGTTCGTCAGTGAGGCTGCGTACATCATCGGAGACGTGGTTATTGGACCTCGCTCCAGCGTCTGGCCGGGCACGGTCATAAGAGCCGACAGCGGTCGAATTACTATCGGTGCTGGCAGCAATATTCAGGACAACTCGGTTCTACACGCCGATGCCGATGCGTTCATCGGAGACGGAGTGACGATAGGACACGGGGTGGTTTGCCACGCACGGGATATCGGAAACGGATCACTGATTGGCAACGGCGCAGTGCTCAACGACGGTGTTCAGCTGGGGGAAGAGTGCCTGGTTGCCGCAGGTTCGACGATTACCGAGAACCAGATATTTCCTCCGCGTTCTCTAATCCGTGGAACTCCGGGTAAGGCGCTCGGTGAGATCAAAGAGCGCCACGAAGAACTGCAGCGAAGAGCCGCTGAATCTTACGTCCGACGAATTGAACGGTACCGGGCAGAAGGCACGTTCGAGTAGTCGAGGAGCAGGCGCGCTTCCCGACCAACGCTCACATTCGATCCGGTGCCGTCATCCCCATCAGGTCAAGGGTTCGTGCGAATACCGATTTTGCCGCCTCGACTAACCGCAGCCTCGCCTTCGTGACGGGAAGGTCGTTCGGGTCGTCTGTGATGACCCGACACTGTTCGTAGAAACGTTGCAGTGTCTTCGCTAACTCCATTGCGTAGTAAGTCAGGTGGTGCGGCTCAAGGTTTTTTGCCGCACGGTGGACGATATCAGGCAGGTCCACCAGCCGCCTCAGCAGGTCAAGTTCGGCTTCATGTTTCAGCAGCGAAATGTCAGCACCCTGTGAGTCGATGCCCTGCTCTTTCGCATTCCTGAGAATGGCGGCCAGCCGAGCGTGCGCGTACTGGACGTAGTAGACCGGATTCTCTGACGATTGCTTGGTCGCAAGTGCCAGGTCGAACTCCATCTGGGCATTTGCCGTCCGGCTCAAGAAAATGAACCGGCACGCGTCGGCACCAACCTCGTCGATCAATTCCTCGACGGTGACAATGTTGCCTTTCCGTTTGCTGAAGCGGACCGTCTCACCCTCGTTGTTGAAGCTGACGATCTGGTTGAGGATGATTGTGAGGTCTTCGGGATCACCGCCAAGCGCCTTCACCGCCGCCTCAAGCCTGCTGACGTGACCGTGATGATCGGCACCCCAGACATTTATCACTCGATCAAAGCGTCGATTCAAGAATTTGTCGTAGTGGTAGGCGAGGTCAGTACCAAAGTAGGTTGGGATCTGATCGCCACTCCGGATAACGACGTCGTCCTCTTCCTCACCGAACGCCGTTGACCTAAACCAGCGTGCTCCATCTCGCTCCACGATGTAGTCGTTCTTTTCGAGAAATTCCAGCGCTTTAGCGAGCGTCCCTTCGTTGGTCAGTGAGGATTCATAGAACCAGTTGTCATATTCGATGCGGAGTGAGCCTAATACCGCCCTGATTTCGTTCAGAGTTCGCTCAAGCGCTATTGGAGAGATCTTCGCTTTGACATCTGTTTCATCGGCTTCAGTCAGTTCAGGATTCTCTTTGTAAATATCTGCTGCAAGCTCGGCAAGATATTCACCCGGGTACGCAGGGTCGGGAAGTGGCACATCGATGCCGGCCGCTTGCATGAATCTCGCGTACAACGTGTCGTAGAACACGCGCATCTGCGCACCAGCATCGTTCACGTAGTACTCACGCTGCACGTCGTAACCAGCGGCCTCGAGAACACTGGCGATACCTGAGCCCAGTACTGCGCCGCGCGCGTGCCCAACGTGCAGCGGTCCGGTCGGATTCACGGAGACGAACTCGACCTGTACTTTCTGGCCTTTTCCGTCAGATGTGTTACCGAACTCGTCTCCGGCTTCCAGGATTTCGTCGATCTGGCCGACGAGCCATTCCCTGGACAATGCGAAGTTCACAAAGCCCGGAGCTGCGACCGATGTGTTGTCGATCAGTGAACTTTCAGGCGCGTGAGCAACAATCTGCTCGGCAATCGCCAGCGGCGCCATTCGCATCACGCGTGCCAACGAAAGCGCTACCGAAGAGCTGAAGTCACCATGCTCAGCCTGCTTGGGCTTCTCGATGACT
>JAJCYX010000266.1 GCA_029262715.1 Chloroflexota bacterium | reverse complement strand
CGGTGGTCCAGCGCTCTTCACCGGTCTCCGCGTCAAGCGAGTAGACGATGCCGTCTGTCGAGCCGATGTATAGCGCACCGTTGACAATGTTCGGAGATGAAAGGATTCCTCCGCCGGTCGGGAAGCTCCAAACAAGATCGCCGTTCTCTGCATCGAGTGCGTAGATGTTCCTATCGAACGCGCCGAAATAGACTATGCCGTCGACTATCGCCGGTGAAGATTGCTCGCCGCCCGGCCCGAGCGAGAACCGCCACCGCTCTTCACCGGAGACCGCATCAACCGCATAGAAGATGTTGTCGTCTGCTCCAAAGTAGACGAGACCGTTCGCAACCGACGGCGATGCCCTGAGTAGTCCGCCAACCGGGAATGTCCACAACTCATCGCCTGTTTCGGCATCCAGCGCGAGCAGGGCGTTCGCAAAAGTCCCGGCATACAGAACTCCATTGACCACCGCAGGTGAAGATTCAACTATCCCGCCGGTATCGAATTTCCATAGTAGATCCGGTTCGTTCGGGACGGCAACGTTGTCAAGCGTGCCTCCGTTAAACGGTCCCGCTCTGAAATCACGCCAGTCCAGCGATCGCGTGCTGGAAGAGGACTCGGTTTCTGTTGCCACAGCAGGAGTCGGTGTGCTCGTTGCAGTAGACGCCGTCGCTGTCGGTGTGATGTCTATTGTCGGCAAGATCGCACGCGTCGGCTCGCCTGCTGACGAAGAGCATGCTGTCGCAAGCGTCGCTATCCCGACGAACAGTGATAGCCAGACCAGTCTGTGTCGAAAATACAGGTTGTTGCTCCGGGGACTATGAGCAGGACGCCGTTAAGCCGGTTCCTGATTTCCTACGAAGAGTACAGATTATGGGACGCAAATTGCCTGTCCCGCGGGGAGAATGCGTCCACTTTGTGATTGAGACCACAGCAGCGGGATGGAACGCGAAAAGCCTCCACCCGAACTAGACACGCAGTACCTCGCTTCTTCGCTCAGTACTTCCGTGTGGGATATGCCAGGTGACCCGTCATACCAATGCTGGTCGCCCGGTACACGAAGCCGGTCGCAAAGGTCACATAGAGGTCACTCAGCAACCCTCCGCCAAACGTGCAGTTCGTCGGGGATTCAGCAGGCGTTGGATGAGTCGACCGCACCAGTCCAGACGGCTCGAACACGTAGATCGTTGAGCCGGGGCCAAAATCCGGGCTGCCAGCAGTCGCAACAATTAGTCCCTCGGTAGTTAGCGTCATGCCGTCAATGCCACGGTTCTGACCAAAGTCGAAAAGCTGCTCGCTTGCTCCTAGAGTCCCGTTCTCAAGCACCGGATAGGCGCGTAACTCTCTCGGCGCGCCGTCGGCAAATGGAGTCTCCGCTACATAGAGCGTCTTCTCATCCCGTGACAGCAGTACGCCATTGGGCTTCGTGGTGTCGAAGGTGACGCGAGTCACGCTCCATGCGCCACCGAAGCTGTGTTCGGCCATGTAAACAGACTCATGCGGCAGGTTGTTCGGGTTTGAGCCGTAGTTGGGATCAGAGAAGTAGACTCGACCTGCCGATGAAACCGCAAGGTCGTTCGGCCAGTTAAGTGTTTCACCCCCGAAGGCTTCTGCGATCACCTGGGGCTCGGCCTCCTGGTCTTCTGCATCGATCTTCGTAACGCGGTGAGCGTCGCCCTCGCACGCCCACAGACCACCTGAACGATCAAAGGTCATACCGTTCGCTGCACCCGTGTTGCTCCGCCACACCACCGACTCCTGCGTCTTCGGGTCCCACCGGAAGGTGGTGTCAGCTGCGCATTCGTTGTAGAGCAAGGCAGAGCCGTCCCAAACCGGCCCCTCAGTCAGGCTTGGGTGGCTTGCGATCTGCTCCCAGTTCCATTCGTTGGTCATCATTAAGGCACCTATAGATATGCGAGTGTTATCACAATTGCGATAGTTGTTCTCGTAGAAATCTGTTATGGGTTTTTATCCAGTGAAATATTGTCTATTTGTATCCATCCAGATTCACTGGGGCTTTGCGCTCTATTCAATACGAAGGCAATCTCCCACATGTTAGTCCAATCCAGGGAGCGCCATGTCTTTCAAACGAATGCGTGTTCGTGTCCATTGCGCCGTCACATTAATAGCCCATTGTGCGACAATTTGTCTTGTATTTTCGTCAGGAGGTGTAACAAGACGCTTAATTTCTAGTCGTACATCTGGAGTATTCCCATCTGATCTAATATCAAATGCCAATGAGTAATCACAGTTTAGAAAATCTGTCCAGTCAGCATATTGCAATCTCGTAGCGTAACCAACAAATTGAGGTGGTATTCCTTGGCTACTATTTGTCGAAAAATCATAGTTCAGAAATAAAGCTCGTCCATTGTCTCTTTTTGCGAAACTCGCCTTAAATGAGTTCGGGTTGCCGTTTTCATGAAATACGATTGTCGTACCTCCGAGCCTGTTAAACCCGAGAATTCCAGAATTGAAATTTTCAATCTCTACTGCAGCAGGGAGTGTGACGCAGACGTCTTTCGATTGACTAACGAGCGTGACTAACTGATTAATTGCACGACTCTTATCATGGCCTCGCAAGTCAATATAGAGACGATCTCGCAGCAGGAGTGGTATCTCTGAATTGTCTAGTCTGACTGGTATGATACGAATATCACGTCTGCTGAAATCTGCGTTAAGAAACGCATTGATCTCGCCACGGACCCATTGAGAGTTGATCGAAGATTCGGAAATCATAAACACAACAGTATTCGAGTCGGCGACACCAGTCTCTATTTTTGCGACAAGTGAATCTCCTGGATTCAACGCCCATTCGTCAAACCAAACATCGACACCGGCATTTTGCAATGATTGTGCAATTGTTGTGGCAATTTGTTTGTCAACAGAAGAGTGGCTTATAAATACTTTTGGCATTCTTGCAATTCCCGGAATGGTTTGGAAATACCGTTTCAACCTGCCCTAGTTCGGATATAGCAGGTAGCCCTTCAGCCCTGTGTCCCTCGCCAGCAGCGTGTGTCCCTCAATGCTGCTGACATATAGGTCTGACAGGTCCGGCCCGCCGAACGTGCAGTTTGTTGGGCGTTGCGCAGAAGTTGGGTGCTGCTCGACTATTCGGCCGTCTGGCTCAAACACCGTGACGTTTCCGCCTGGTCCGGAAACCTCCCAGCCAGTACAGGCAACGATCTTCCCGTCGTCAGCCAGTGTCATGCCATCGATGCCGCGGTGCCTTCCGAAGTCGTGCAGGACTTGCTTCTCGCCAAGAGAGCCATCATCGTTCACCGGATACGCCAGCAAAGCGCGCTGCTCGCCAACACGGTAGTCGCTCTGCGCCACATAAAGCGTCTTGTAGTCCTTCGAAAACAGCACACCGTTTGGCATGCTCGAGTCAAAGGTGCGGCGCACGCAGGTCCACGTTCCGTCTGGCTGCGGCTCAGCTGACAGCACGGCAGAGTACTCGATGCCGACGTCCGGGTTGATGTCCGCCGCACGGTCGGAAAAGTAGATGCTTCCAGACGGTGTGATCGCAAGGTCGTTAGGCCCGTTGATACGGCGGCCATCGACGCTGTCCACGACTGTCGTCATCATGCCGTTGTCTTCGAACCGAACAATGCGGCGACTGTTGCCCGCGCAGCCATAGAGCTTGCCTTCACTATCGAAGTTGAGGCCGTTCGTGCCCTCAGTTTCATCCCGCCACACCGTCATATGCCCACTGTTCACATCGAGCCGCATGATGCGATTCATGGCGATGTTGCTGAAAAGCATCGCCTCGCCGTCCCAGCAGTTGCCTTCGGTGATGTGACCGAGAACCGGCGCTGCATCTTCAAATTTCCAGGGCATCGTTCGCTCCTGTCAGGTTGGTTTCGTTGGATTGATTCGACATTCTGACGCCGCTTCCGTCTTCCTGCAAATCGCTCTCTAGACGCCCATCTTCTCTGCGAAGTCGATGTAGTCCGATGCTGCAACATCGATGCTGTCATCTGCTTCGGTCTCCGCCTTCCGGGCGCCGCTTCCGTATTCATCCGGCCGGGCTACAAAACCGGTGCTCAGACCAACAGCCGCTGCGGCATGCAGATCGTGTGTATGCGCCGCTGACATCATCACCTCATGCGGCTTGAGTCCGAGCAACTCAGCCGCGCCAAGGTAGACCTTGGGATCTGGCTTGTAGCTCTGGAAATTCTCGGCCGAGAGCACTACGTCCCAGGGCAATCCGCCGTACTTTGCCATGTTGACCAGCAGGCCAATGTTCCCGTTCGACAAAGTGCCGATGACGTACTTTGACTTGAGCCTCGTCAGGCCTTCGACCGAGTCCGACCAGGGATCGAGCCGATGCCACGCCCGGTTCAGGTGATCAGTCTCATCCCCAGATAGCCCTGTGATGCCAAACTCGTTGATCAAGATATCCAGTCTCTCTCGGTGCATCGTGTCCGCTTTCATCCACTCCCGTTTCCCGTCCCGGAAACTCTGCATCCCATCGGTGTAACCGCCACGCCAGCGATCAGCGAACTGCTCCCAGTCGGCCTCTATACCGAAGCGTTCACCGACAGCGGATATCTCCCGGATGATTGACTTGCGCCAATCGACGACGGTGCCGAAGACATCGAACACCAGCGCTTTTACTTGTGAAACATCGAAACTCATGTGACTCCCCAGATTGGGTTTCTAAGCAGGCGACTTTGGCC
Organism: Chloroflexota bacterium; assembly: GCA_029262715.1. Classification (GTDB taxonomy): domain Bacteria; phylum Chloroflexota; class Dehalococcoidia; order Lucifugimonadales; family Lucifugimonadaceae; genus JAJCYX01. The sequence goes on along the minus strand of JAJCYX010000266.1, from coordinate 3,264 downwards.
TACCGTCAATGGGGCGGTATTCTAGTCGCTCATTCCGAACAAAACCCGATTACGAGAACCTCCGACGCAAATGTCCATCACGACAAGTCTGAAAAATGAACATCTAGCGCTTTGGAAGTCTGCAACCGAGCATCCGTTCATCGCAGAACTCGGTGACGGTTCGCTGCCACCTGAGAAATTCCGCCGCTACTTCCTCCAGGACTACGTCTTTGTGAACGACCTGGTGAAGATGGCAGGCATCGCCGTGTCCAAAGCACCTGACCTAACGCTGGCTCGACCGATAGAGGAGTTCTTGCACGCGATTCTGGGTGCAGAGGATGCAGTGTTCATCGATGCCTTCAAGACGCTTGGAATCCCGGAATCGGAGTTTCGCTCCGTAGAGCCGCTTCCGACGACGGCCGCGTTCGGCAACTTCCTGGTTCGGCTCGCATACGAAGGCTCATTCCGTGAAATCTGCTGCGCCATGTACGTGACCGAAGGTGTCTACATTGAATGGGGCGAGCGACTGCGAAAGGCCGGTGCTGATCCAGCTGCTGGCGGCCTGGAACTCGGCGAGTTCTACCAGGACTGGATTGACCTGCATACCGAAGCAGCACTTGGCGACATAGTGCAGTTCCTGGGAGGCGTAGTCGATCAATCCGGTCCGGGCGAGACCGCTGGACTTGCAACGGTGTTTGAGAGCGCGTTGCGATATGAAGTTGCATTCTGGGAGATGTCCTACAGGGGAGAGCAGTGGCCGTGAGCAACAGCTCGGATTCACCACAGCCGCCTAATGCTCTCACCATTGCCGGGTCCGATTCCGGTGGCGGTGCAGGGATACAGGCGGACCTGAAGACGTTCGCTGCGTTTGGAGTGTTCGGCACCTCGGCCATCACCGCTGTCACGGCCCAGAACACGCAGACCGTTACCTCCGTGCAGGAGATAGACCTCGATGTGATCGCAGCGCAGATCGACGCCGTCGTCTCGGACATCCGTATCGACGTGGTAAAGACGGGCATGCTCTCATCTGCACCGATTGTCGCCCTTATCGCAGATAAGGCCGAGGAGCATGGATTCGACAGATTAGTCGTTGACCCGGTGATGATCGCCGCATCTGGCGCTCGGCTACTGCGAGAAGACTCTGTCAACACAATTCGCAATCGCCTTCTCCCTCTCGCCACGGTTGTCACCCCGAACATTCCCGAAGCCGAAGTTCTGGCTGACATGAAGATCGATGGCCTGCCTGACATGGAGGAAGCATCTCGCCGAATCCACGCCATGGGGCCAAAGTACGTGATCCTGAAAGGCGGTCACATGGAGATAGCAGATCACTCGGACGATCTGCTTTTCGATGGCGAGGTTTTTGAGACCTTCTCGGCGCGCCGAATCAAGACCACCAGTAACCATGGCACAGGCTGCACATTCGCATCCGCCGTTGCCTCCGGCCTTGCCCACGGCCGCGACATCAATCGATCGGTCGCAGACGCAAAAGCCTATGTAACCGCGGCCATCGCCAACGCCTTTCCGGTTGGTCACGGTCACGGACCGCTCAACCACTTTCACCACTGGTGGGACAGCTGATGTTCGTGTGGTCAGATGCCGAATTGTCGTAAAATCGGCAATCCAACAAGTACCCGACAGGCGGCAACTCCCAATGGCCCTGTACCTGACCGAAGATCAAGTCACCAACATGCTGACTATGGAAATAGCGCTCGACTCCCTGGACGACGTGTTCCGGGCACGGTCGGAAGGCAAGGTTGGCAACATCCCACGGTCACGTCTTCCGCTGGGGCGCGGCAGCTACAACCTCATGGGTGCGTCGTGGCCTGACGCCGGCATCGTCGGCCACAAGTCGTATGCGGCGGGCGCAGGCGGAGCCAGCTTCCACGTCATGCTCTACGGCACGAACGGTGAAGGCCTGCTGGCGATAATCGAAGCCAACAGGATGGGGCAGATTCGGACAGGCGCAGCCTCAGGAATTGCAACTCGCTACATGGCCCGCGAAGACGCATCGAGTGTCGGAATCATTGGCTCCGGCTACCAGGCCGAAACGCAACTTGAGGCCGTAGCGGCTGTGCGTGAGCTCAAGTCAGCCAGGGTGTTCTCTCGCACTGCTGAGCGACGTAACTCGTTCGCTGAGCGGATGTCCGAACGACTGCAAATCGATGTTCAGCCCGCCGAGTCGGCCGAGTCAGTAGTGCAGGGCGCAGATGTGGTGATTACCGTGACAAACACCACAGAGCCGGTTTTAACAGGCGAAATGCTGGGCATGGGAGTTCATATCAACGCAGCCGGCGGAAACTCATGGCTCCGGCGGGAGCTGGACACTCATGCTGTGGCTATGAGCGACATCGTTGCAACAGACGACATCGACCAGGCGAAGATCGAGTGCGGTGAGCTGATGCGGGCTGCCGAAACCGGGCACTTCTCCTGGGAGCGGCTGGTAAGGCTTGACCGCATCGTGCGTGGCCTGCGGCAGGGCCGCTCGAAGGCCGAAGACGTAACGCTGTTCGAATCGCAGGGTGTTGCGTTCGAGGACATCGCGGTCTGCAAACGACTTCTCGATATGGCGAGAGAGCAGGGCATAGGCACAGAGCTGCCTGGCTAGTGGTGAGATGAGATTTCACGAAAACCGATCTCAAGAGCCGAATTTGACGCATACCGCGACCGAGCGCAAAACGGCCCTTGTTTTGTTTGTGAAATCGTCAATGGAACGAACCCTTACGACCACCACATCATCTATGAGGACGATAAGGCTCTGGCGTTTCTGACTATGGGCCAGATCATGTACGGATGGTCGCTCGTATGCCCGAGAGAGCACCGTGAACACGCGGTGTCGGACTTCACCGAGGCCGAGTATTTGGACCTTCAACGACTTGTCTACGCCGTTGGCAAGGCCATCACGAAAACTGTGCCCACCGACCGGCTTTACATCCTGACTCTCGGCAGCCAACAAGCCAACCGACATGTTCACTGGCACGTCACAGCGCTGCCGCAGGGAGTGCCGTATGAAGAGCAGGAGATGAAGGCCCTGAGCCACGAAAACGGCCTGCTCGAAATGTCGGAAGAGGAAAAAGCCGGCCTTGCAAAGCGAATCGCGCTGAACCTGGAATACGGCAGCTCGGGTTGATCTCCTCGTCGTACTCGGAACAGAAAAAGACCCTCCTCCCAGCAGCATAGGGAGGAGGGTCGAAGACTGCGGTGTACGCTGCCCCGGGTCTATGGAGCTATTGCGAACGCCGCCTGAATCGTCGTTGAAAGGTTCACTTCACCACTCTGGATCGG
>JAJCYX010000265.1 GCA_029262715.1 Chloroflexota bacterium | reverse complement strand
ATGAGTGTCAGAAAAACGCGCCGCCCTGGATCCAGGTGTTAGTACTCGAGACAAGAATCAGGACTAGTCACCGAATGGCGATCGAACTAAACGACCAAATCACAGAACTACCGAATTCATACATTGAGCGCATCGTTCGTTCCATTTTCGGGAGCCGATTTGTGCGTCTAGCATCCGGCCTGAGCGCGGAGCGATTGGATGCCGTATCAGTAGGCCAGGGAACGGTGGCTCTAATTCGCTGCACCGGGACGGCAGGCACTCTCGATGGGACGAAGGATTGGTCCGCAATCCTAAAGGTCTTAAGACATGGCGAATCCAATCGATACGGTATAAGCACCGCTACTGCTTCAACTCGCTGGGAAGTTGAAGCGTACCGACTCAATCTCTTCCGTCGGAGGCAAGGTCCATTCCGGGGAGCCAAATGTCACTTCATTGATGAAAGGGATGACAGGACGACATGGCTTTGGATGGAAGATTTAGCATCCTTTTCCGGCGCGAACTGGAATCCGTCGCAGTACCTACTCGCCGCTCGAGGTATTGGTGAGTTTCGAGGTTCGTGTATCACTGAGGGTATTGAGGAACAACCCTGGTTAGTAAAGAACTCCGTTGTTTCAGAATTACCTGTTCAGCCGATATTGGTTGCGATGCAAGAAGCATTGGAGGCGACGGAACAGTCTGACTATGTGCGGGCTGCCCTACCAGGCACACTCTACGAAAAGTCTATTCGCCTTAAAGACAACATCGATCTTTTCGTAGCCGCAGCCATGAAGCTACCGTCTACGCTTGCCCACAACGACTGCCATGTGCGGAACCTATTTGTATCCGACCCTGAAAATGGCGGCCCTGAGGTGGTGGCAATCGACTTCGCAAGGGTCGGCATCGAGCATCTCGGAATTGATGCTGGGGACCTGTTTGGCTCAGGATTCACCTGGACGGACAGCGAGTCAGACACGCTGATGGGCATCGTAGAGCCTTATTATTCGGCATGGCTAAAAGGTCTCCATGCAGGAGGCTGGGACGGGCCAGATCTACACGCGAGGTTCGGTTTTCTGGCTCCCCTCTTACGCAGGTCTATTAATGTAGCGGGTATTCCGGCATACATCGATCAGCGGCTAAATGGCTATGAATTTACGCTCCAACGATACGAAGGCGCTGAAGAAGATTTGCCCGCAAGCATCCGGCCTAGATTCGAGTTCCTATTGCCATTGATTGAGGAGGGAACGCAACTAGCCCGGCAGATTGTGGATACCTAGGCCCGCTCAACCCTACAAAGAAGAACAAGTGGTACGGAATCCCCCCCAAATCACCCTACCGTCCCAGTATCCCTGCTAGCTGCTCGGCGGTTACGTTTGCTCCGCTGGCTATCAGCACTACACGTTTGCCTTTGAGTTCGTCCTTTATCTGGACCGCCGCCGCAAGCGTCGAAGCGCCCGAGTGCTCCACAAGGCTCCTGGTGTGGCGCAGGAAAAGCTCGACGCCGTCCTCCATCCCCTCTTCGCTCACCAACTCAAACCGCCTCAGCCTTCTGCGCAAAATCTCCACCGGGAACGCCTGGGCGCTGCCCGTCGCAAGCCCCTCAGCACGCGTCTCCATCTGCCTCGGCTCCAGCTTCCCCGACTTCCATGCATCGTGAACCGCAGGCGCGCTCGCAGCCTGCACGCCAATCACCTCGGTCTCAGGCGAAAGCGCATCCGTGACAATGCAGGTCGCCGACGCCCCGCTGCCGCCGCCGACCGGCACGATGATGTGGTCGATATCGTCCAGGTCTTCATGGATTTCAAGCGCATAAGTGCCAACCCCGGCGTACAGCCGCGGCTCGTTGATAGCGTGAACGTAGGTGCGCCCCGTGTCCTCAGCAAGCTTGATGGCATACTCGCTGCAGATGTCGTAGTAAGCGCCGTGCTTGATGACCTGCGCCCCAATGCCCTCCATTGCGCCAACTTTGACGGGGTTGGCGTTTTCGGGAACGACGATTGTGGCGGTAGAGCCGAACGTTTTCGCAGCGAACGCCACAGACTGACCGTGGTTGCCAGAGGACGCACTGACGAAGCCTCGCTGAAGGTCTTCTTTGCTGCTACCGCCGATCAGGTTGAGCCCGCCGCGCGGCTTGAACGAGCCCATGATCTGCATGTTCTCGTGCTTGACCCAGACATCGGCGTCGAGCAGTTCGCACAGCCCCGGATAGCGCCGAAGCGGGGTGCGGGTGATGTGCGGTGAGATGACCCGCCGCGCCGCGTAGACGTCTTTGATGGTGGGCTCAGTGGGATTGGTCATGTTCTGGCGTCAGCTCCGTTTAGTCTTTAGCGATTTGTGAGGGAGGTTGTCGGCGGTGCATATGTTATTTGGTACCGGCGATGCATGCTGCGCAGGACGGCGGATAAGCAGATTCTCTCTCCCAGATTGGAAGGGAGTTAGAGGGTGGGTGCCGCGTGCGATCAGCCGCGTTTTCCGATGTGCCACATTTGTCCTCCCTTCCAGCCTGGGAGGGAGCTAGAGGGAGGGTGCCGCGTGCGGCGTTTTCTGGTGAGTCACAAGTTGTCGACAGATAGAACCGCTCTTTCCCTAACGACGAAACGACCCTGTCTCTCTCGGAATTGGAAACTCTGGGCGCAGAACTGGTCCAAAACGTTGCGTAGCAACTGGGTTGGCGGTCCGGATTTATCGAACTTGAGTGGTCTACCCATCAGTCCGAAATCGCAGAGATGGTCATAACTCTTCCATCCGGGTAGTCTGAGGCGCACGTTGACGCCAAAAAACAGAGATTGCTGGGAGCTCAAGAACACTGACTACTGTGAAAGGTGCACCACCGAACCGGTTCATCCAGTCGGCCGGTGCGCTCAGCCAGCCAATGTTCCGTCGCTACTGGCTCGGCACGATGGCGACCGCCGGTTCGCTTCAAGTCCTTCAAATTGGAGTTGGTTGGCTTGTAGTCACCGATCTCAACGGCGGAGCCGGAGTCCTTGGAATCATCGGCGGAGCTATCGCCGTTCCGTCGATCCTTGTAACCCTGTTTGGCGGCGTGCTCGCCGATCGCATCGATCGTCGCGTTGTACTTATGGTCACCTCGGCAGCCAATGGGCTGCTGATGACTCTCCTCGCGCTGCTTGTCGTCACCGAGACTGTCGAGATCTGGCACATCGTCTTGATTGCGGCTGGTCAAGGAGTTCTCGGCGGCTTCGACTTACCGGTGCGCGCAGCCTTCTTTCCGCAACTGGTCAAACGCGAACATATGCCCAGCGCGGTCTCACTGCACGGAGTCGCCTGGCACCTGAGCAGGTTGATCACACCTACTGTCGGCGGTCTTTCGATCCGCTACCTCGACACAGAATCGGTCTTCTTCGCTGGCGCTGGCGGATGGGTGGCGATGTTACTCATCATGTTCACGCTACGCACCACGCAGAGCGAATCAGCGGCGCGCCGAAATATCTTGCAGGAGCTTGGTGAAGGCTTCGGGTACATCGCTCGAAACAGGCTGTTCGCGGTAATGATTCCGCTGACGGCAGTAAAGACGATATTCGGACTTCAGTACCTGACATTGATGCCGCTGTTCGCTGTGCGTCACGGAGTGCAGGCCGACGGATTCGGAGTTTTTTATCTCTCACTATCTCTGGGCGCGATCACTGGAGTGATAGTCGTGCAGAGATTCCAGCACTCATTGAACGCTGGCAAGATCATGCTGGTGGCCGGAATAGTTTTTAGCGGTCTCGTCGTGGCATTCGCGTACTCGCCGAACTACTGGAGCGCTCTGGTAGCGATATTCCTGGTGGGCATCCCCCACATGATCTTTATCACCTTGTCCATGACAGTTCTCCAGGTCAGAGTGGCTCCTGAACTTCGCGGTCGGGTGATCGGCATATACACGTTGGCGCTGAGCATGATCCCGCTTGGTGGATTGGTAGGAGGAGGAATGGCGGAGCTTCTGGACGAGCGCCTTGCCCTCAGCATATCGGCTGGCGTGTTCGGTATCGCGACTCTGTGGGTATTCGCAACTCAACGAGTAGTAAGAAACCTGACGGGAGCAGATGAAATCGCTCCAGCGCAGTGACTAAGTTCCGGCCAATCCGGCTTCCGGTTGTCCATCAAATCAGATGGTGAATCGAAGTAAGTCCCCTGTCGTCCCAGCTTCATTCAAACAAGCCCAAGATTCAGCCCGCGATCTGAGTTCTGCCAAAACCCATTACACACCTCACCGCCAACACACCAGAAAAAGCGGCAAGCCGCCCAGTAAACGCCACCGTCGCTCTGCATTTATCCAGCCAACACAATCATTGCGTTCTCTCTCTCTCTCTGATAGGACAATGACATCTTTGGCCGCATAGAGAGTGATATGGGTAATCATAAAAGCAGAGCCTCAATGTCTTCGACGATAGGCCCGATGTGCTGAACTCTCTCTTGAAAATCAGCAGGTAGATGTTCTTCTGATGTTTCCGTCATAGTTTCGAGTATCGAGCCTATTCCCTCAGGGATATCAGCAGCTAACAAAGCACACATTGTTGCCACACGCGAAAGATTGACCAGCACTTGAGCATAGAACCCTAACCGGATTGAACCAGAGTCACCATTCCAGTTGGAGTCACGTAGCCCGCTGATGTACGAATCAACTAGTGCTTCGCGATTGCCTACCAATAGCAGGTACTCGTCCAGAGTCCATAACAGGCCGGAACTAAAGAGCATGCCCAGGTCTGCTCCGAGGGGCTCCAGTGCAAGACCGGACCAATCGATGGCAACAGTGCTACCTCCGACATCAAACAGATTCCTCGCATGACAGTCGCCGTGAGCGAGTGAGACCGGCAATGATGTTGCCGCTTCGATTACTGAATCGCGTATTTGATCAAGACGAGTGATGGTATGCACTTGATCCGGTGAATAGCGGGCTGCATTCGTATGTGAACCCACATATTTCCGGAACGCCTCGTAACTCTGATCGAGTCTCATCGTCGAGTAGCGCACAGCAAACTGGCGACTTGGTAATTGAAGGGCAGTAGTCTCCGGTGAGGCCGTGGCGTAGTGGCCATTGAAGCGACCTACGTTATAACCGGTCGTCATGTATTCAGAAAGCGCCCACGGATGACTCGACGCGCGACTCAAATCCTCCATCCACATGTAATTTAGGCCGTCAGTGGATTTACTCAGGCCGTACGATTTTGCTGAGCGGAATGGCACATTAGTACTTTGGAACAGGCCACGTTCATAAACCAGGTGCTCACGATCTGTCGAAGTCCAGGCAGAGAACTGACCCGTGCTAGCGTCAGGATCGACTACTTTCAGAACTGCTGACCAACTACGTTCGGTCGACCCGCACTCTGCCTTACCAGTGACTCGAAAAATCCCACGCGTCTGAGTGTCGTGGTGAAAGCCACCGACAGGCTGAATATCATATGAGCCGAAAAGTCGACATGATTCGGAGCCCAATACCGCACACATGACGCGTTCCGCAGTAGGTGTGTCAATTGATGGACTAAAAAGGTCTGATGTTGACATATATTCTCCGTATTCCTGATATCGGAAGACTAACAGTAGATCGATACATCAACAGCGCGGCCTGAGCAAACCAGGGGGGTTCTGCCAAATCCCCTGACACACCTCACCGTCAAAACACCAGAAAAAGCGGCAAGCCGCCCGGTAAATGTGGCACGCCACCGTCGCCATCTTGCTTAGGCATATACTGGCCGCTGGACCCTCACCGCTAACTCAAGAATTCAGCGTTCTGCAAAGGACTACGCGCTCCGCTTGGCAACACCCTCCGAACGACTTCCCGCAGACGCAACACCTGTAACAGATTCGGCAGACGCGTCTGCGAAGCGGAAGGTCAAGGGCGCATCCTGGTTCCACCGCACGTTCGAATCGCTCGGCAGCTCGCAATACCGCATGCTGTGGTTCGGCCTGCTCCTCACAATGGCCGCCCTCAACATGCAGATGCTGGCCCGAGGCTTCCTGTCATGGGAGTTGACCAAGTCGCCGCTGATGGTCGGCCTCACCGGTGCAGGATTCGCTCCACCGATACTGATCTTCTCGCTGTTCGGCGGCGCAGTTGCGGACCGCCTGGACAAGAAGCGCATTATCCAGTTCGGCCAGCTCGGCACAGGCGTGCTCGGGCTGGTCATCGCACTCCTCATCGTTGCAGACGTGATCACCATCTGGTACCTGATCGGCGCATCGGTCGTCCAGGGATTCCTGTTCTCCTTCATGATGCCGGCTCGGCAGGCGATCATTCCCCAGCTTGTCGAAAAGGAACAGCTATCGAACGCAGTTGCGCTCAACGCAAGCGGAATGTCGCTCATGACGCTCTCTGCGCCTGCCATTGCCGGAGTTATCTACGCCAACGGCGGCCCCGAAGCTGCGTACTTCACCATCGCCGGCCTGAACATTGCCGCTGTCCTTCTCACCAGCATGCTCAACCCGGCAAAATCTGCGGGAACTGCCGGAGCAATGAAGATGGGCCGCATGTGGAGCGATGTGAAGGACGGTCTGCGCTATGTACGGGCGGACCGGACTGTGATGCTGCTGCTGGCCGTGACGATGGTGACGACGATTCTCGCAATGCCTCTGCGCACGTTGCTGCCAGTCCAGATCGAGGACGTGTTCATGCGGGATGTGAAGTCGCTGGGGCTAATGCTCAGCATGATCGGCGTGGGCGCACTGCTGGGGTCACTGGGGATAGCGGGCCTGAAGACGAGCCAGCACCGAGGATTTGTACTTCTCCTGACTACGGTGATTTCGGGTGTGGCAATCCTTCTCGCCGGACTGAACACCTCGTACTTCGTTGCGCTGGCGATCATGGTGATCGTCGGGCTTGGCGATGCGGGGCGAAGGACGCTGAATGCTTCGCTGATTATGGAGAATACGGATGCTGCTCACCGAGGCCGGGTGATGGGTATTTATATGATGAACTTCGGCCTGATGCCGCTAGGCGTGCTGCCGATGGCGGCTATCGGTGAGGCGATTGGAATTCGCTGGGCGTTCATGCTCGGCGGCGCACTACTGATCGCAGCAGCACTGGTTCTAACAGTAGCCACAAAAAGAATCCGCAGCCTGTAAGCCGCGTGCGGCGTTTTCCGGTGTGTCGGAGGCAACCGGTAGATCGAGCGGTGACAGTGTGTCCTTCGTCCTGAGCCAGAGCGAAGGACCCGGTGAGGAGGGGCAAACTCAATGGCAAGTCTTGCCACCACTGGAACCCGCCAACAGCCACGCACTCGTTATTCTGAACTCGATTCAGAATCTCCCAACTGACCGTGCGACAACGGTCAGCATTCTATCCAGCGACAGAGTAATCATCCTTCGTCCTGAGCCAGAGCGAAGGACCCGATGAGGAGGGGCAAACTCAATGGCAAGTCTTGCCACCACCAGAACCCGCCAACAGCCACGCACCCGTCATTCTGAACTCGATTCAGAATCTCCCGGCTGATCCCGTGACTCACCGAAAACGCGGCACGCCGCTCAGATATCTCCGTTGCGGTCGCGATGACATGTGTCGATAAGTTATTGCGCGTAGATAGACCGGTGGCTGATGGATCGCCCCGCCCACCAAGCCCATCGCTCTAGCTCAGGATGAAGGGGCGGTGTGCCACGTCTCGATCGGATAGTCTCATCTGCACGCATCGGAGAACGCGGCTGGCCACCCGCTCTGGCTCAGGACGAGCTGCTTGCGAATGTAGCCATCCGACCCTCCCTCTAACTCCCTCCCGTGTCGGGAGGGAGGACTAAAAGTACAAAATCACCATTCAATTTTACGACTGCCGTCACCACACCGGAAAACGCCGCTCGCAGCCCAGAAAATGCAGCTTGCTGCCGCATCGTGGATAATCTCTCCATGCCGATTCATGTACTCAGCAACTCCCTAGCCTCCCGCATCGCGGCGGGCGAGGTCATCGAACGCCCTGCGTCAGTGGTCAAGGAGCTCGTTGAAAACTCGCTCGACGCCGCGGCCACGCGCATCGACATCACAGTCGAGGGCGGCGGGCTGCGGCTGATCCGGGTCGTGGACAACGGCTCTGGGATTCCACGCGACGAGATCTCGCTGGCGTTCGAGCGCTTCGCGACCAGCAAGATCGACGAGGACTCGGACCTCGACGACATCAAGAGCATGGGCTTCCGCGGCGAAGCGCTGCCGTCCATCGCATCGGTCGCACATGTCGAGGCGGTGAGCCGCCAGCCCGATGCCGAAGCGGGGGCCAAATTCGAGATCAGGTTTGGCGAAGCTCAACCCGCATCGCCCGCCGGTGCACCTGTCGGCACATCAATGAGCGTTGAGCACCTGTTCCGCAACGTCCCTGCGCGCCTGAAGTTCACATCCAGTCCGACTGGCGAATCGACCCGCATCCACGAGGTGATTTCTGGTCTTGCGCTTGCCAGGCCGGAGGTTGCGTTCTCGCTCACCATAGACGGCAAGAGCAGGCTTTCGACACCCGGCAACGGCGACCCGCGAGAGGTGATCGCCGCTCTTTACGGCAGAGATGTCGCAAGTGCCATGATCCCCCTCGCACCCGACGATTCTTCGCCGTTCAGGGCGTCCGGACTCGTCAGTTCCCCGTCCACCAGCCGAGGAAACCGCCGCTACATCACACTCGCAGTAAACGGCAGGCTCGTGCAGAACCGCCGCATCTCGTTCGCCATCGAGCAGGCATATCACGGCTATCTCCCCGAACGCCGATTTCCGATCGCCGTTGTCTACATCGAAGCGCCGTTCGAGGACATCGATGTGAACGTGCACCCGGCGAAGGCTGAGGTGCGATTTTTACGAGAGCAGCTCATTTTCGGGCTGGTCCAGCAGACGGTCAGGGCGGCGCTGGCAGAGATGGCCCCGGTGCACAGGGTTGCGCCACACCCAGGGCAGAACCAGCAGGGATCGCCGAACGAACAAGCGGGAACAGTAGGCGAGAGAAGGCTGTTCGAGGAGGCTGCATGGCCGACCGCGAACGGCGCTACAGCTACTGCAAATGGCACGGATTCAACCGCCCAAAACGGTGAAAACGAGGCTGCGCCTCATCAGAACACGTATCGGGATGTGCTGCCCGTGCTACGGGTGATCGGCCAATCGCAGGACACCTACATCATCGCCGAGGGACCAGACGGCCTGTACCTGATCGACCAGCATGCGGCACATGAGCGCGTGCTTTACGAGCGGGTGACGAAGCAATTCGCTGATCACGCGGCTGAAGTGCAGCCGCTGCTGGAACCGGAGACGATCGAGCTTTCGCCTCCACATTTCACTGAGCTTGTTGCGCACGCAGATGACCTGGCTGCGGCGGGTTTTACGACTGAGCCGTTCGGAGACCGTGCGGTCTTGCTAAGAGCGGTTCCTTCGATGCTGGCGACGTCTGGCAGGTCAGGACGTGAGGCGCTGATTGGCTTGCTGGACGGTGTCGCCGAGGGTCGACAGACCGGGTGGTGGGCGGAGCGGATGCTTGCGACGATTGCGTGCCATTCTGCGATCAGGGCGGGCCGGACGGTCAAGACGGATGAGGCGAGGGCCCTGATCCGACAGTTAGAAGAGTGCGAGCAACCGAGAACCTGCCCGCACGGTAGACCAACAATGGTCCACCTGACGACGGGCACGCTAGAACGAGAGTTCGGCCGCCGCTAAGCGGGCGGCATAGCCGCGTTTTCCCGTGTGGCAAAGGTTACTGCCAGAAACGATCGGTGACCGTGCTCTCTTCGTCCTGAGCGGGTGCGAAGGACCCGGGGACGTGGGGCAAACTCAAATACAAGCCATGTCACCACCGGAACTTGTCGATAGCTATCCGCTCAAACAGCGAGTGACAGTACGACAGAAAACACCGCACGCGGCCGCTCTGACTCAGGACGACGGTGTGTTGCAGATGTCGACGGCAGCACAGCCACTGTTCAAATGGAGCACTACCCTGTGCATCATCAGAAAACGCCGCACGCGGCTATTGCTGGCCCATCAGAGAGTTCACTTCGTTGCGTGTGCCCATCGACTCCTGCGCGCCGTCCTGCGAAACGCACCATGCGCCTGACGCCATGCCCAGCCTTGCCGCACTCACAAGGTCCATACCCTCCGCCAGTCCAACCGCAAGCCCGCCGTTGAATGCATCACCCGCCGCCACCGACGCAGCAACCCTGACCCTGTAAGCAGGCATGTAAAGCGAAACATCCTCCGACTCAACGTGCGAACCCTCATCGCCCATCGTGATGATGACCGTTGACGTGCCCTGGTCCCGGATGATGCTCGCAGCAACCGCCGCAGATGCCTCATCGACAACCGCAATGCTGGATAGCGACTCTGCCTCGCCCTGGTTCGGCGTCACAATATCCGGGTAATCGTAGAAATCGCTCGGCACATCGCGGGCTGGCGCCGGGTCAAGCACAATCGTCACGCCCAGCTCCTTCGCAACCTTCATCACCTCGTACGTGACAGCAAGCGGAATCTCCTGCTGCGCCAGCAAAACACTCGCACCCTGCAAAGCCTCGCAAGCCGCATCGATCTGATCCTGGTTGCACCTTGCGTTGGCACCGTAAACGGCATTCACATAGTTCTCGCCCGTCGGGTCAATGAAGATCGCAGCGATGCCGGATGCGGTCTCAGCGTCCTCGGCGAGGCGGTCGGTGACGATACCTTCGTTTTCGAGAAATGAGCGCATCTCGTTGCCGAACAGGTCGTTGCCGACCCGACCGATCATGTGCACAACACCGCTCTTGCTCGAGAGCCTGGCTGCAGCGACAGACTGGTTGCCGCCCTTGCCGCCGGGCGTTGTGTAGAAGCGCGTGCCTTCGACGGTCTCGCCGGGACCGGCAAGCCGCGGGGTCTCGATCATGAGGTCCATGTTGAGGCCGCCAAGGACGACGATCTTGCCTTCGTTTTGCACTGAGTTACTGGTCAAGTTCCATTCCGTTTTTTTGTTTATTCCAGCTTGAAGGCCGGAAGGCTTTCTGTTTTATTTCAGCGTGAAGGCCGGGAGGGTTTTCTGGGTGAGTAACTGTCCTCCCTCCCTTGAAGGGAGGGAGTTAGAGGGTGGGTGCCGCCTGCGGGGGCGGCAAGCTGCGTTTTCCGGTGTGGCACAGGTTACCGTTTGTTAGAGAGGCAACCATTCGTCCTCCCTCCCTTCTAGGGAGGGAGTTAGAGGGAGGATCGGTTGCCCACAGAGAGAACTACTCTCTCCTACTAGACGAAACGACTCTCACCCTGTATCTCTCTCCCGATCCTGAAGAGGAAAATGTTTGTCATTCTGAACTTGATTCAGAATCTCTCGGTCGCCCTACTTTCTCGCTCAGATCCCTCCGCTGCGGTCGGGAT
>JAJCYX010000264.1 GCA_029262715.1 Chloroflexota bacterium | reverse complement strand
ACGATGGCCACCTCAACGGAATAGATGCCGTGGCCAATGCTCCACACGTGTAAATCCGCTACGCGATCCGACGAATTATCCTCGATGGATGTGCGCACGGCGGAAACCGCGTTGTCATCGGCCTGCCAATCGAGCAGAACGCGCGATGAGGCACGAATCAACCCGAGCGGCCAACGCGATACCAGTAAGGCACCTACGATACCCATGGCCGGATTAAGCCAGTTCGCGCGCCAGTATTCTCCAGCTAGGTTATTTTCGCCCAAACCGCCGAAAAGGTGCAGTAGGATCAGTGCTCAGCAGCGGTGCCGGCAAGGGCTATGATGGTGGCTTTGAGAGCTGCCTACAATGTCAGATCCCTTTGATTTTGCTAATGAAGACGTTTTTCCACAGAGCGAGCGACTGCAGATTCTTTCCCCGGAGGAGTATGAGTTGTTGTGGGGATTGCCGTACTTTTCCGAAGCCGAACGCGGCCTGTTTTTCACGCTGAACCAGCGAGAGGGGCAGACCCTGGGTCGCCTTAGAACCCCGCGAACCAAGCTCCACTTTCTCCTACAGCTCGGATATTTTCGAGCCCGTCAGCGGTTTTTCCGACTCGATGTCGAGACTGTGCGTGACGATCTGGCTTACGTGTCCCGACGCTATCTGGACGGCGTGATGATCGCAGATCTGAACATCTCTAAGCACACTCGGCAGCAGCATCTATCGCTGATTCTCGCGCTTTTCGGATACCGCATGATCGATCAGCGTATTCGACTCACTCTTGAGGAACGAGCTTTGGTCGCAGCTCGGATTTCGAGCCGCCCGGTGTATGTGCTGCGAGATCTGATCGATCACCTGCGACACCAACGCGTCGTATTGCCTGGATACACGCATCTGCAAGATGTCGTGCGTCGCGCACTGTCATTTGAACGCCAACGGCTATCCGAAGCGCTCGACCAGTTCATTGCCCCGGACGATGAGGTGATGCTTGATGCATTATTGTCAGACGACGATGGCTTGCACGCTGTCACCTCTATCAAGCATCACCCCCGGGATTTCAGCCACAAACAATTGCTGGTAGAGATTGAACGCGGACACCAGATCCGTGAGTTATTCTTCGTGGCCAGGCGTGTCATTGCGCAGGCTGGCCTGTCGGCAGAGAGCGTCCGTTTCTATGCGTCGCTGGTCGACTATTACACTGTCTACAAGCTCAAACGTATGACGCCAGCCATGACACGATTGTATTTGCTGTGCTTTGTGCATGACCGTTACCAGCGGTTGAATGACCACTTGCTGGCAGCGCTTTGTGCCTTGGTACGTCGTTACAGTGACGAGGTTGCGATTGCTGCCAAGGAGTCTGTCTATCGGCACAAGATCCAGGCCAATGACGATCTCGGACAAGGCGTAAAGATATTGCAACTGTTTCTCGACCCGGCGATTGATGATCAGACGCCATTCGTCGACGTCCGCGTGCGTGCACAGGACCTGTTAACCGTTGATCGACTTGAGCGTCTGTGCCAACACCTCACCGGAGATGCCGGAGGGTTCGACGAAGCGGTCTACGAGTGGCAGGCCATCGATGCGATCATGCCTAAAGTCAAACGCAACATGCGCCCACTGTTGCGATTTCTATCCTTGTCGGGCACCGCATCGACGCGGACTTTACTGAACACAATCGAGGGACTCGCGCAGGCGTTCCGCAGTGGTCTTCAGTTGCCCGATGATGCGATCTCCACAGCACTGATACCTGAACGTGCTCGCCGACATCTACTGGACCCGGTCGGTTCTGTGATCCGCGATCGCTACGAGTTTCTCGTCTACCGGCAACTGCGTGATCGTCTGGAAGCCGGCGACCTGTTCTGCCCAGACAGCGCCCGCTATCGTAGCTTCGAGGACGATTTGGTGGACGACGCCACCTTTCAGAACAGAGCTACGTTGCTTCCTCAAGTTGGTCTGGTGGAAGCCGCCTCGTCCATTAAGGACCAGCTGGCAACCCTTCAAGAAGCACTGAACACGCGCCTCGAAGCAGTCAACGAGCGGATCCGTGCCGGCGAGAACCACTTTGTTCAGTACCGGCGCGGCCAGACGGTTTGGACGCGCGGGCACGATGCACAGGAATCGCTGCAACACGAGCCATTTTTCGACGCTGCCGGTCGGGTCGATATCGATCAGCTGCTCTTATTCGTGGACAAACGCACGGATTTTCTGGCGGCCTTTGAGCACGTCATGGGTCGGTATCAACGTGAGAGAGCCGACAAGCCTGTCACCATCGCTGCACTCATGGCGTACGCCACCAACATCGGCCTGGGTCGGATGGCGGAGATCTCGAACCTGACACGTCATCAACTCAGCGGCACCGCAGCGAACTTCATCCGGCTGGAGACGTTGCGCGAAGCCAACGATCGGCTGGCTAACGCCACAGCCCGCTTACCGATTTTTCACCACTTCGACATCGGCAACGTGGTTCACTCCGCAAGCGATGGCCAGAAGTTTGAGGCGGCGATCCCTACCGTAAATGCCCGTCACTCGGCCAAGTATTTTGGCCTCAAGAAAGGCGTGGTAGCCTACACGCTGCTGGCCAGCCACGTACCGCTGAGCGCCCGGATTATCGGCGCCAACGAGCATGAGAGTCACTATGTGTTCGATGTCTTGTTTAACAACGCTACAGACATCCAGCCTGCCACGCACTCTACTGATACCCACGGTGCGAACCAGGTCAACTTCGCGTTGTTGCATCTGTTTGGTTACCGCTTTGCGCCCCGGTATCGGGACTTTCGCAGCAAGATCCAGGCCGGGCTCTACGGCTTCAAGCACCCGAACACGTATGGTCATTGTCCGCTGAAGCCGATCCGGCGCATCCGGGAGAACCTGATTATCTCTGAATGGCCGAACATCGAACGGATTTTGCTGTCGCTGGCCCTCAAAACCACCACCCAGAGTGTCATCGTCTCCAAGCTCAGCACTTACCGGCGGCAGAATCGCACCAAGAAAGCATTGTGGGAGTTCGACAACATTATCAAAAGCCTCTATCTGCTCGACTATGTCGACTCACCCATCCTGCGCCGAAATGTCCACAAGGCGCTGAACCGCGGAGAGGCCTACCATCGCCTGCGGCGTGCCATCGCGTACGCGCATGGCGGCCGGTTTCGTGTCCGCTCGCAGCAAGAGCAGGATCTGTGGAACGAATGCGCCCGACTGATCGCGAACGCCGTTGTACACTACAACAGCATCATCTTGTCAGAGGTCATGCAAACGTTGGAGAACAGTTCGAACAAAGCCGCATCGGAAGCACTGAAACGAATATCACCGCTGGCCTGGCAGCACGTCAACTTCTACGGCCGCTATCGGTTCGACAGCGATCTGCTACCCATCGATATTGCGGCTATGGCGTCCCAATTGGCCGGAACTGGCGCCAATCTCTGGTTGAATACTGCATGATAACGCCGTTCTACTACTGCACCTTTTCGGCGGTTTGGGCGAAAATAACCATCGAAGAATACAAGGAGCAATCAAGCGTCGGCGAGCGAATTGCAGATCGCGTCGCCAGTTTCGGCGGAAGCTGGACATTCATTATTCTATTCACAGTGATTCTGGTCGTGTGGATGATTGTGAATGAGTTAGTTCGGCAACCGTTTGATCCCTTCCCTTTCATACTGCTTAATTTGCTCCTATCCAGTGTTGCGGCGCTCCAGGCACCCGTAATCATGATGAGCCAAAATCGCCAGGAAGCAAAAGATCGCCTGAGCTCGGAGAATGACTATCAAATTAATCTCAAGGCTGAACTGGAGATAAGACATTTACACGAAAAAATGGATCACTTACTTTCTAGCCAGTGGCATCGCCTCACCGAAATTCAACAGGTGCAAATCGAGCTTATGAACGA
>JAJCYX010000263.1 GCA_029262715.1 Chloroflexota bacterium | reverse complement strand
CATCCCGACCGCAGCGGAGGGATCTGACCGCCATCACACGCTCACTAGATAGATTCTGAATCAAGTTCAGAATGACAAAACCGCTGCTTCGCTCATCGCAGAGACCAAACGCCCGGAACATCTGGCCCACGAACCAATCTCACCGGCCGACTCCTCCCCGCCAGCAAATCCATCTACTCCGGTAGTTTGAGTTAATCTGGCCGCCCTGGACCAAAGCGCAAACTCGTCAGCATCTCGAACGGAGCAACCCGTTGGCCGAAAAGACCCGAATCCTCGCCATAGACCAGGGAACCACATCGACGCGTGCCATCGTGTTCGATGGTGACGCTCAGCCAGTAGCGTCGCAGCAGGTTGAACTGAGCCAGCACTTCCCGCAGCCGGGCTGGGTTGAACACGATCCGCAGGAAATATTCGATTCGGTGATGGACGTCAGCCGCGGGGCAGTTGCCAGGGCGGGAATCGAGATGAGCGACATCACGACTGTCGGCATCGCCAACCAGCGCGAGACACTGGTGCTGTGGGATCGAGAAACGGGTCGTCCCCTTGCCAACGCCATCGTCTGGCAGGATCGTCGTACGTCGGAGATCTGCGAAGGGCTTGAGATACGCGGCGTCGGCGAAGATGTTCGCCAGATCACCGGACTGGTGCTCGATCCGTACTTCTCAGCAACGAAACTGCGCTGGTTACTGGACACTGTACGGGACGGTCAGAGGCGCGCTGAAGACGGTGAAATCTGCTTCGGAACCATCGACTCATGGCTGATGTACAGGCTCACCAACGGCGAATCGCACGTCACAGACGTCACCAACGCATCCCGCACCATGCTGCTCAACCTGCATGACCTGCAGTGGGATCCCGACATGATGTCGCTCTTCGATATACCAGAAGCGATGTTGCCGCAGGTGCTGCCGTCAGCCAGCGACTTCGGCGTGACCAGCGGTGACGTGATGGGTGCCGAACTACCTGTCACAGGAATCGCAGGAGACCAGCACGCAGCGCTCTACGGGCAGGCCTGCTTCGAACCCGGCATGACCAAATGCACATTCGGAACTGGAGCGTTCGTGCTGACCAACACCGGGAACCGGGCTGTCAGCTCCAAAGAAGGCGGATTGCTTGCGACCATGGGTTACCAGGTCGGTGCAAAGCGTGTCTACGCGCTCGAAGGCTCCGTGTTCTCGACAGGTGCGACAGTCCAGTGGCTGCGAGATGGCCTGGGAATGATCGACCACGCTGTAGACACCGAATTGCTGGTGATGGAAACGAGCGGCAACGACGGCGTTTACCTGGTGCCTGCGTTCGTTGGCCTCGGTGCGCCGCACTGGGACGCTTCGGCACGCGGAGTAATCATTGGCCTGACCCTTGGCACCGGGAAGGCTCACGTAGCGCGGGCGGCTCTGGAGTCCACGGCCTACCAGGTCAATGATGTGATCGAGGTGATGGACAATGTCATTGGGCGTAGGAAAACCGATCGCCCGGTCAGGGCCGACGGCGGCCAGACCGCAAACACATTCCTGATGCAGTTCCAGGCGGACATCCTGAACCGTCCAGTTGAGGTGGCGGCGATCCAGGAGACGACGGCCCTGGGTGCTGCGTTTCTCGCCGGTCGAGGTGCAGGTGTGTGGCGCAGCGATGCCGAGGTCGCAGCCCTATGGCAGTCTGCCGAAACCTACGAGCCTCAGATGAGCGAGGGTGAGCGTCTAACACTTCGAGCAGGCTGGAACGACGCAGTGCGAAAAGCAATGACGCGGTAAGCGGCATGCGCGGGCATTGTCATTCCGGACTTGATCCGGAATCTCCCTGGAACCAGTTTGATGGAGATGCTGAATCAAGTTCAGCATGACAGGCTCTATTCCCATTCTCACTCGAACCGCACCGCCGCAGTCTCCGGATGACGGTTTTCCGACGTGATGGCTAGCCTCTCTGTTTCTACCTCTTCAAACCACGAGTCCAGCCTGTTGCGCATACCCGCAACTCGCCCAGGTTCCAGCGACGCAAGGTCGTTCTGCTCTCCCGGATCGGCGGCGATGTTGAATAGTTGCGGTTCCGGAACAACATCAGGCATGCGCCTCACCGGCTCCGGCCAGTCTGCGATCTGCTGCACCTGTTCACGCTCGTACTTGTACCGGATATCCAGCTCAACGTACCTGTCGGCGAGAACGGAGTCAGCCTCGGTAGCAAAGGCAACATCTATCGAAGGTCGAACCAGCTTCCAGTCGCCGTCTCGCATCGCAGCATTCGTCTCTCCCACTGGGCTGTAGTTATTCCACTGCCAGAAAGCTGACGTTCGCGCAGCACCTTCGCCTCTCAGCGCAGGCAACACATCCACCCCATCCAGCTGCTTTTCGCCAACAGTTGGAGTACCGGTCCCAGCCAGCAGAGTCGGCAGCCAGTCAGTGAAGTGCACAAGCTCGGCAACATCCTGATCCTGTGGAAGTCCATTCGGCCAGCTCATAAGCATCGGAACCCTGATGCCGCCCTCAAGAACAGAGCCCTTGGCGCCGTTCAGCCCGCAGTTGAAGCGACGTGTGTCGATGCTCACACCATGCGGCACCTGGTCGTCTCGCAGCATGAATGCCGGGCCGTTGTCTGAAGTGAACATGAAGATCGTGTCGTCCTCGACACCTGCGTCCCTGACCGCCTGCTGAATCGATGCGATCCCGCGGTCCATCACCTCCATCATTGCGTACGTGATCGCAACACCTCGAGAGTGACCCCGGGCTTCGTATTTCTGCACCACCTGCTCAGGTGCCTGCAACGGACTATGCGGAGCGTTGTAAGCGACCATGAGGAATAACGGGCCGTCTTGATGGCGTTTTACGAAGCTCACCGCCTCATCCGTCAGGACGTCGGTCAGGTAAGTGCCGTCACCTGCGGCGACTGTGCCGTTCCGGTCGATCCACCAGTTGTAGTAGTCCATCCACCCACCACGAAACCCTGCGAACTCCTGAAACCCCCTGGCGTTCGGGTGATAGGCGGGATCAAGCGCTCCGTTGTGCCACTTGCCGACCAGACCGGTTGCATAACCGGCGGCTCTGAGCGAATCGGCGACGGTCGCCTCGTCCAGCGCTATCCGGTCGTAGCCTAGTGTCTCTTGCGGTGTGACCGCTCCTGTGCGAATCGGGTATCGACCGGTCAGTAACGCGGCCCTGGAAGGTGAACAGACGGCGGAGCCTGCGTGGTGCTGGGTGAGCCGGAGCGAGTTAGCGGCGAGCTGGTCCAGCGCAGGGGTGTGAACTCGCCCTTCCGAGTAGAGACCAAAGTCGCCATATCCCATGTCATCGGCAACTATCAGGACCACGTTCGGTCTCTCAGCCATTCTGAAACCTCGCAATAGATCGTTAGAAAAAGAATCAGGTTAGTTATGGGACGATCATAAACCGGTTGCCAAAAGTGCCCGAATCGCTCTCGCTCTCACTTTCCACCACCTCAACACTCTGCACTTCGGCTGCCTCCGGCCCGGTTCGCAACTGCTCCTCAAGCTGAGCCAGTTGTTCATTTGTGCCAGCCGCAACCACATCCACCGCGCCATCAGGTGTATTTCGCACAGTGCCACGTAACCCCAACTTCGTCGCCTCACGCATCACGAAATATCGGAAGCCAACGCCCTGAACCTGCCCGACTACGGTGTACCGGCGCACATGTTGCACTTCGCCGACGTTCGCCAGGCCGTCCACTACGACGATTCGCTATCAGGCGGCTTCTGCAGAGTTCCGCCACGACGCGGCCTGGGGCCCTGGCGTCGAGGTCTGGGCTGCGCCGACGCAGTGACCGCACTCTCCGACTCCTTTGAAGCCCACGTGAAGAAGATGGCTGTGAGGCCGATAAGGTACAGAGTGTTGCCGGGAATCCACAGGATCAGCCCGCCCATGGTCTGGTCTTCCAGCGCCGTCATGTTCCAGTGCGCAGGACTCGTCAGGTACTCATCGTAGATAACGCTGCGAGTCATGGTGAGGATCGAGGCGAGCACTGCGGTCGGAGTGACTACGGTCAGCAGATATACCATACGCTGTGGGTAGGACAGTTTCGACCGCACCGGAGCCGGACCGATGATCGGCCACCAGAACAGAGCGGCGGTCACGAAGAAGCTGAAGTGCTGCAGGTAGTGGACATACTCATTGTTGAGTGCTGCCGAGAACAGGGCTGGAGCG
>JAJCYX010000262.1 GCA_029262715.1 Chloroflexota bacterium | reverse complement strand
TTTTGACGAACTTTCCATCCACTATTCAACTGTTAAGGTGCCGCCCGGTCCGCTCTGGCGTCGAGGCCAATCTGGGACGTTATTTATCGGGCGAAGATGAAGTATATGTTGAGCGGTGATCGAGTGTCAACGGATTATTAGGTGTATATCCAACACGGCTACGCCAGCTTGCTCAAGCCAAGTTTTTTGTCGGCCGCGGCACCCGCTGTGCTATTCGTATGGGGCCGTCACTCAAGCGACTGTTCGATCTGGTCGAGATGATCTTTTCGGTGGTCCTCGCGGGCGAGCATGAACTGATTGCCCATCATGGTTATGGCCTCAGCTTTGTCTGCATCGAGTACCTGAACCGCGGCGTTCACTGCTGTTCTGCAAAATTGCCGGATCAAGCCTCAACGTTGTCTTTCCTTACGAAAATAGTCAGCTCAGATCAAACTGCCAGCGGGGTGCAAGGCACTTCCTCACATAGCCGATCGTCGTCGGAATATGCCCGGTTGCACGAATTTACTCGCGGCATTTTTGCACAGGCAGGTTACAATTGACGCTGATTGGTTACTGCTTCTCTGCCATCTCGTTCCGAGCCTGGCATGCTCGATACCCGGCACCTTCCAGACTTCGAGTGCAAGTAGTAGCAGTGGACGCGGGTCGCTGAAACCCCAAAACAGAACACACTTTTCCTGAGTTCATTGAAGAAATAGAAGAAGAGGACGTAGATGGCAAGACAGGTACCCGGTGAGCCGTACACACGCATTTCAGCCGAAGAGGCCAACGAGATGCTTGAGAACGGAGATGCCATAGCCATTGATGTGCGTAGAGAGGACGAATACGAGGCGGGGCACATTAAGGGAGCGCTCTGGGTTCCCGTTGACGATGTGATCCCTCGGTTCGCCGAACTGCCGGAAGACGGCAAATTGCTGTTTATCTGTGCTGTGGGTGCGCGAAGTGGTCTGGCAGCCGAGTACGCAGCTGCAATGGGAGCGACACAGGACAGGCTGTTCAACATTGAAGATGGAACCCCGACCTGGATCGACAAGGGACTTCCAACTTCATATGGCACAGATGTCTAAAGGCAATAAGCCAAATTGCCATTCGGTTTGATCCATTTGCAGCAACAGGGTCGTTGGGTTCAGGCGTAGCGTTTTACTCGCCGGCCGTGCGCCTCACGGCTTCAACATGCTGCCCATAGTGCAACTAGGCGCGTTGGCAAAGCACACTAACTGGCGAGATACAGTCAGAGTCAGACGGAGACCAATTGAAAATTCTTGTTGTCGGGTCAGTGGCGTATGACAGCGTCGAGACGCCGGAAGGCAAGCGCGAATCGCAGCTGGGTGGTTCAGCTTCCTACTTCTCGGTATCGGCCAGCCACTTCACTGAAGTCGGGATGGTTGGCGTAGTTGGCAAGGACTTTCGAGACGAAGACCTGCGGATGTACGAAAGCCACGGTATCGATATCTCCGGACTCAATGTCGTTGACGGCCGGACATTCAGATGGTCCGGAGACTACTTGCAAGACATCAACACCGCCGTTACGCATGAAACTCAGCTGAACGTATTTGCGGAGTTCGCACCTTCACTAAGCGAGAAGCATGCTGCGGCACCGTTCCTGTTCCTGGCGAACATTGAACCTTCGCTGCAACTGCGTGTTCTGGAAGAGATGAGTAGCCGTCCAAAGCTCGTCGCCTGCGACACAATGAACCTTTGGATTGACATAGCGAGACCATCGTTAGCTGAACTCATCTCAAAAGTGGATATCCTCACCATCAACGAAGGCGAGGCGCGGCAGTTCACGGATGAGGAGCATCTGCCGTCAGCAGCTGCCGAGTTACTGAAAACGGGTCCGTCGACGGTCGTGATCAAGCGTGGTGAGTATGGCGCGGCACTGTTTAGCGACAAGTTCAATTTCGCTGCACCGGCATACCCGCTGGCGAAAGTGGTTGACCCGACAGGAGCCGGTGACTCATTTGCCGGCGGTTTCATGGGATACATAGCCGCGACTGGTGACACGTCGGAAGAAGGACTGCGAAGAGGAGCGATCGTCGGATCGACAATGGCTTCATTTGCCGTCGAATCGTTCGGCCTGGAACGTATCCGAAGCCTGTCACGGGAAGATATTGAAGAACGGTTCAAGGCGTTCGTGGAGCTAACCAGGTTCCAGCCGATTGACGGTAGTAACGGACTACCGCTGCGATAAGTGTAGGAATAGCAAGCAAAGAGTTCGTACTCTCAACCAGTCACACAAAAGCTGGTGGGCCGAACAAGGAAAACGGGGCGAGGTAATGGATTACGACATCAAGGACATCAACCTGGCAGCAGATGGAGGCCTCCGTTCGGAGTGGGCCGAACGCGAAATGCCGGTTCTCAGGACGATCAAAGAGCGGTTTGAGCGCGAAAAGCCTCTCAAGGGCCTCAAAATGGCAGGTTGCCTGCATATCACAGCCGAGACAGCAAACCTCGCAAAGACTCTGAAAGCCGGAGGCGCTGAGGTCACGATGTGCGCTTCGAACCCTCTCTCTACGCAAGACGACGTTGCAGCGCACCTCGTTTCAGAGGGCATCCCTGTATTTGCCATCAAGGGCGAAGACAACGACACCTACTACAAGCACATGTCCGCAGCGGTCGACACGGGCCCGCAGGTCACGATGGACGATGGCGCTGACGTAGTTGCGATGCTTCACAGCGAAAAGACCCATCTCCTCGACGGCGTCATCGGTGGAATGGAAGAGACCACAACGGGTGTCATCCGACTCAGGGCGCTGCACGGTGAAGGCAAACTTCGCTACCCGATCGTCGCAGTCAACGACTCCGACACGAAGCACATGTTCGACAACCGGTACGGAACCGGACAGAGCACTCTCGACGGCATCATTCGTGCCACGAACATCCTCATTACGGGTAAGACCATTGTCACGATCGGCTACGGCTGGTGTGGTCGTGGGTTCGCTTCCCGAGCCAAGGGAATGGGCGCACACACCGTGGTGTGTGAGGTTGATCCGGTCAAAGCGCTTGAGGCAGTCATGGATGGCCACCGGGTCATGTCCATGAACGAGGCAGCGAGTGTCGGCGATATCTTCCTTACGGTCACCGGTGGCATGCACGGTGTTGACAAACATCACTTCGAGTCCATGA
>JAJCYX010000261.1 GCA_029262715.1 Chloroflexota bacterium | reverse complement strand
GGTCGGGCGGCTCTACGCTGATTGTCGGCTCGCCACCTGAAATGGCTCTCAACATGCCACCGACGGTCGAACGTAGATCGTCCCGGAACACCATCAACAATGGGCTGTAGTTCGCCTGCGCAACGCCCATCAACCGCACGCGGTCCTTCACCCACTCGGCTCGAGTGTTCTCGTGAGGAAGCACAATGTCCCGGTCGTACTCTTCTAGCCGCAGAGCAGAGATGAAGCCGTGCCTTACCAGTCTTTGACCGGCGAACATGAACGTCTCTTCGGTCACATACATCGAGGGCTGGGAATCTCGAATAAGAACACCGGACTCAGTCCAGTCCCGCTGGGTTTCCGCCGCAGACAGGTACGGATCGTCGGTCAGTCCTCGCCGCGCCAACTCCAGTCTCACGATGTTGTGAGACGACCTTGCGTACAGCTCTTTTTGCAGCGCCGGAGTGATGACATCAAATGGAGGGCACAGGTTCAGCGCGAGATCACCCGCGCCGTTTTCAGGTGAGTGTGCGTATCGAATTCCCCGAAATGGTCTGAGTTCTGCCATCGTTGTCCCGCTGGGAGGTACCTTGCTGAGTCCTGGAAAGACGACCGGTGCGAACCCACCGACCGAGAAAAAGAGTTTTCGAGTATATAGCCGATGCGCCATTCAAGCGGTGACACAAACACGGTACTCAGCGACCGCGTTGGTATACTTTGCCGAAATCTCCATCTCGATATCTCCAGCATGTACCGGACCTGACCAGCATGACCCAGACGGACGCCACCCCAAAGTCTGTGGCCAAACGGGCTCGCGAGATGCGCGACACTCTGAACAGGGCGAACTACCTGTACTACATCGAGAGCGCGCCAGAGCTGACGGACGCCGAGTACGACGTCCTGATGCGAGACCTGCGCGAACTGGAGTCGCAGCACCCGGATCTTCTGACCTCTGACTCGCCCACGCAACGGGTTGGCGCGCCGCCTTCGAGCGAGTTCGCCGAAGTGGTCCATCCCGTTCCGATGTTGAGCTTGAGCAACGTCTTCGATGAAGACGGACTACGTGTGTGGCACAAACGCACCATCGACCTGGCTGAGGTAGAAGCAGCAGCGATGGTCTGCGAGTTGAAGATCGATGGTCTGGCTATAGCCGTCACCTACCGGGACGGTGTGCTGGAACGAGCAGCGACCCGGGGCGA
Organism: Chloroflexota bacterium; assembly: GCA_029262715.1. Classification (GTDB taxonomy): domain Bacteria; phylum Chloroflexota; class Dehalococcoidia; order Lucifugimonadales; family Lucifugimonadaceae; genus JAJCYX01. The sequence goes on along the minus strand of JAJCYX010000261.1, from coordinate 3,217 downwards.
CGGAGTTCGCGGTGAGGATGTAACTCCGAACGTCCGCACCATTAGAAGCGTGCCTCTGAAGCTGACGGGCGATGACGTACCGCCGCTGATCGAACTGCGCGGTGAGGTCTACTTCCCGAACACGGCATTTGAAGCTTTCAACAGAGAGCGTGAAGAGGCCGGTCTCCCCACTTACGCCAATCCAAGAAACTCCGCCTCTGGCTCTCTGAGACAGCTCGACTCGACAGAAACTGCTCGCCGTCCGCTGGCAATGTTCTTCTACTCGTTCGGCTACTTAGAAGGCGGCAAAAGCCCCACAACTCAGTGGGAGGTGCTGCAATCGATGCGGCGCTGGGGTCTCCCGGTCAACCCGTGGGCACGGCGCGTTGAGACGATCGAGGACGTGGCAGCCGCAGTGAAATTAGCCGGGGAAGAGCGGCCAACGCTCGATTACGGTATCGACGGTGTCGTTATCAAGATCGACAGCCTCGCATTACAGAATTTACTTGGATCAGTTGGCAGAGACCCACGCTGGGCCACGGCCTACAAGTTCCCCGCAGAGCAGGCCCGCACCCGAATCAACCGCATACATGTCAACGTCGGCCGGACCGGAAACCTCACGCCGTGGGCAGAGCTTGAACCGGTGAACGTCGGCGGCGTGACTGTGCGACGAGCGACCCTGCACAACAAGGATGAGATCGAGCGGAAGGGGTTTCGGGAGGGTGATTCCGTAATCATCCAGCGAGCAGGCGATGTGATTCCCCAGGTGGTCAGGGTCACCGACGACAACAAGCGAGACAGCTCATCCGTTCCGTACGTGTTCCCGGAAGTCTGTCCTGCCTGTGGTGAGCCAACACTCGACACCGAAGAGGATGCGGCTATCCGCTGCGTGAACGCGGAGTGCCCTGCGCTGTTCGTAAGGTTGCTTGAGCACTTCGCATCCCGTGGAGCGATGGACATCGAGGGTCTCGGTGAACGGCTGGCGCAGGACCTCGCTCGAAACAGCATCGTCAAAAGGGTCAGTGACCTCTACGAACTTGAAGACCGGCTAGAACAGCTTTCGGAACTCGAAGGCATGGGCGAGAAGAAGATCGCTAACCTGTTGGAAGGGATCGAAAAATCGAAAGCGCAGCCGCTCTCGAGATTGCTTTTCGCACTTGGTGTCAACGGCGTTGGCAGTGAGGCCGGAGAGTGGCTGGCGAGGCACTTCCGCACGATGAGCGGTATCCAGTCCGCCACCGTTGAACAGCTGCTTGAGGTGGACGGTATTGGTCCAGTCACGGCGCAGACGGTCCATGAATGGATGAGCCTGCCCGTGAACGTAGAGATGATCGGGCAGCTTGAGCGAGCCGGTCTGACACTAGTAGACGACTCACCCGAGCCGCCCAGAGACCACCCAATGCGCGGCCTCACATTCGTGGTAACCGGTACGCTTGAGACGATGTCCCGTTCTGACGCAGAGTCGCAGATCAAGGCGCTCGGCGCAAAAGCGTCCGGCAGCGTTTCTAAGAAGACCGCATACCTGGTGGCAGGAGCCAGCGCCGGTTCCAAGTTGCAGAAGGCGCAGGAGCTTGGGGTGCGAGTGTTGAGTGAAGATGAGTTCGGACGCTTCCTCGATGGCGATGCCCCGCCTGAGGACGCCGAAAATTAGCCGATAGAGACACCATGGTTTACACCGCAAAAAGTGAAGCTGCTGCCAACACCGCTGTCGAGTTGTCGCGTTCGTTCATGGATAAGCCGCAACGGGTTTCGGTGAGGATCAGCGGTTTTGACTATCCGGGCGAGGTGATCTTTTCCGATCAGTGGCAGGCGTGGTTCGGTTCGAGTCTGCCCGAGCGCACGATGTTCAGGCTAGTCCTACTGTCCGACAACCTTCGAGTTGATCAAAGCGACATCAACGAGAGGTTCGTTGCCGTTGCGGTTCCGCCTGCTCAGGAACCCGTCCGCGGTTCATCGGATTTCACACAGCTCAGCCGCGAGCTTGGCAGGCTCAACGAGATCAGGGAACAGTACGTCGTTTCCGGCGATTACGAGCTTCACTCGTTGACCTCGTCTCTCACCGACCGCACATCAAAGGCTCGCCACGGCATCACAGAGGCTTTGACTGAAAGATGGCGCAAAGGCCGGATTGTGACCGCCTCTCGTAGCGATGCTAATTACGAGTCCGAATCGATTCAGCCCGACGCCATTTTCGTTGGTGAGAACCCAGCCGCTTGGGTCGAGGCGATAGCGGCGACAATGTTCACTAATCCCGCTGGCGATGCCACAGCGGATACAGCACCGTTCGACCCTGAGGACACATTTGCAAGGCTTCTTGGCGACGATCACTCTGCATGGACTACGGAGTTGGACAGCCGTGTCAGGCTGGCAATCGGCACCGGGCTGGAATCCATCATCGAGGACCTCGATGCCATCGCTGCTGGAGACACAGGCAACACGATCAACAGCGAAAGCCTGCGCGCTCTACTCCTGGGCCATCACGGATTCCCCTCCGGCCTCGCATCCCTGCTGATAATCAGCTACATCAAGATGCACGACGGAGAGGCAAGCGTGTCGTCTCGCGAGTCAAGATCGATCTCCCGACTGAACAGACACTCGCTGAGCACGGCCGTCTACGACCCGGACCTGATCTACACCGTAAATTGGCTGAAACCCAGTCAGGCCAGGGACTGGAACTCCGCTCTCGCTTATATTCGGGTAGTGCTGCCACATGCAGAACCCGCCGAATCCGGTGAGCCGACCGACGACGCCGAAAGCCGGTTCAGTCAAGCACTCGATGTCACCGGAACCCGCGTCAGCCTGACATTGCGCACGCTCCTATCTGTCGCAGGCCCCGTCAAATTGCCTGCTGTAACACTCACAGAGCGCCTCGGTCCGGTGCTCGAGTCGGATGGCTGGAGATCGTTCTACGCTCAGGCCACGGAAGCTTTCCCCGGTGTTGCGCAGTTTGCAGAGGCTGTCGCCGAGGCATCATGGCTCCGCGTTCTAAGTGAAGACATCGTCGATGTCCAGTCAGCACACGACTACCTCTCGACAGCCGACTTCGGACGCCTTGATCACTCTCTGGCGAAAGACGCCATGTACCTGCTCGAAACAGTCGATGTCACCACAATTCTCGAGAACCGCGTCCCGGCCTCTGCCGAGCTAATGAAGTTCCAGGAATGGAAGCGCCTGTTCATGAGCGCCTACCTGGAACACCATGCGGAGCGCCGAAGTGCAGACCTCGACCTGGCTCGCC
>JAJCYX010000260.1 GCA_029262715.1 Chloroflexota bacterium | reverse complement strand
TTGGCTCGATATGGCTTCGCTGTTGTGTCAGAACGACTGGATCGCGAAACGGCGCTTCGAGTAGCAACAGAGGCTGAAAAGATTGGTGAACGATTAGAAGACCCACTGGTAACGCTCCTGGCCGACAAAGCAATCATGTCCGTGAAATTCCGAATTCCAAACAGCGAGACATCGTTTATTAAGGATTGCGAGAAATTGTTGCGCAATGCCCTCAGGATGGACGATATGGAGACTGAGCTACGGGCGCGTTGGTACATGACCAGTTCACTTATGAGTTCCGGTGACCTGCAAAAAGCAGACGAAGTAGCGAGAGAATTCCTGGAACGAGCTGACCGGTACAGGGACGCGAACAATCTTCAACAGGCTCTTGGTATGAATGCCAACCTCGCAGTTCGATTCGGGGAATGGGCACGCGCGAAGAACTTCGCTCAACAGAACATGGAGAAGTTTGGCGGCGGCGCGTGGGCGGAAGGAGCGGCCTACTACATGGATTCAGCACTGGGCGGATCTGACGAGATTTCGAGGTTGATCAATTTCGTGTCGGATGGTCCGGCTGGCAGGCGTAGCGAACGAATCACTGTTGCGATTCTGCTGATCTGTAATCGTCCAGATGTAGTTGACGAAAATCTATGGCTGTCATCAGAAGTTCTACTGGCAATGAATCCTCTTGAAACACTGAACAGGCAGACTAAAACAGCGGAGGCGATTCTCTCAGGTCTGGTATCGGCATATTCAGGTGACAACGAGACCGCAGCCATCTATTACGAAAAATTGAGCGCGACTGAAATTCCGATACTGCAACTTGTTGGAGCACACCCACAACGCCATCTCGCCAAGATATCCGCATTGACAGGTGATCCGGTAAAAGCTACATCCCATCTGCGCGCCGCTATCGACTACTACCAGCGGTATCGGAGCCTGCCGGAGCTTGCATTCAGTCTTGTCGAGTTCGCAGATTCGGCTGCATCGGCAGGCCTTGATGATGCCGAGATCAGGAATGCCCTTGAGCGAGCGGAGAGCATCGCGGATGACCTGGGCATGAAGGCGCTAAGCAGTCGCGTGACGCAATTGATGTCCGATTCACAAGAACGAGCTGCGAAAGTCGATGCTCCACCGGCTAGCTTGAGTGAACGTGAGCTCGAAGTTCTGCTGTTGATTGCAGAAGGCACGACGAACAAGATGATCGGTGAAAGGCTCTTCATCAGTGAAAACACGGTCACTCGCCACATCACGAATATCTTCGAGAAAATTGGCGTTAGCAACCGGGCTAAGGCGACCGCTTACGCTTATCGCAGCGGTCTGATCGCACCTTAGGCAACTACTGGCCGAAACACCCTCATGAACACGGTCAGTACGAATTTCCATCTTGTCGATGGCAGATTCCTGTCATTCGACGCGGTCGTGCCGCTTCAACAATGATCCCGGGTTCCGACGATGCGCAGCTTCACCAACCGTCACAACGTGGGAGGTGTCGGCTTCGGAGCGAGGTCGACTGGGAGCACTGACGATTGAGTGAACTCTTCGAACACCACTACCGGTGATCGAAGCTGGAGGAAATGATGACTGTAACGATTACACGACAGAGGACTGCGGGAAGCCTGTTGATTGCATTACTAGTAGCAATCGCAGCTGCTGCAACTGTGTTCTTTACGTTGAGCGCAAGCGCAGATTCAAACAGCGGTAAAGTGCGTGACGCTAAAAATGACGCGCTAAGCGCTACTGAATCGGCGCACAACGTAGATCCAGGGACGCCGACCGACGAGGCGCGGAAATACCTGGACATCAAATCGGTGGAAGTAAAAAAGAACGAACGCAAGAACCAGTACGTCTTCGAGATGAAGGTCGCAGGGAAGATACCTCAAAATCTTTCAGGTGAGACCTGCTACGGGCTAGTCGGTGAGCCGTTCAACAGAACTACGGTGCTGGTGAATCCGCCGGATCCGGGTGCGTGCTTCTTCGCATGGAACTGGGACCTGGATGACGACGGTGATCCGTTCAATGGGTCTCTCAATCTTGCGCCCACGGTGCGCTGGATAAATGGCGCGTTTCAGGGCGTCATGTTTACTGACGCTGCACCGGTGTTCTTTGACAACTTCACCGTAAAAGGCAAGAAACTGACCGCCGTACTGGACGCCGATGAAATAGAGTCACGGACCGATGTTTCGGACGGTGTTTTCTTTGCCGGGGTTTCTCGAAACCACCGCGTCGACTTCGGCGGCGATCCGCTGGTCGGGGTGGCCGACCTGACTGACATTGGCGAATGGTCGCCACCGGAATCCGACGACGATGAGGATTAGAGCGAAAAGATAGGTTACGCACCTATCGGCGTAAGTTGATGAGTGAGCTCCCAGGCTCTCTCAACTTAACTCCGATTCGCAAAGAAGGCCCACCGTGCACACGGTGGGCCTTCCAATGCCCTTGAGATTAGTCCAATTGCAGAATGCCAAGCATGCGGATCGTGATGGGAACGGACGAATTGGAATTCTGGCGCAGTCTGGTTGTCGTACCAACCTATGCTAGTTACGAACTTACTGAGCTTGTAGACCGTGGCCTGACTCCGCTGGCAGCGATACTAGCAGGCACGAGAAATACCGCTGATACGCTAACTACTTTCGATAGAGTAGGCTCACTGAAGCCGAGCAAACAGGCGAACTTGTTGTTGCTCAACTAAAATCCGCTCGACGACATGGCGGTTTATTCAGAGGTCAAAGCGATCCACGAAAATTCTGCCTACCATCCCCTCAGGTCCAGCCGTTCTAGCAACCTCTGCATCCCAAGAATCTGAGCTTTAGCGCTAGACGGTTCCTTTATTTGCCATTACTAAGTGGATTGAACTACCTGCTGTAACTCTGTCAGTCATTTCCTTCAGAAAAATAAGCGGGACCAGCGAATGGACTGGTCCCGCTTGAGGAGGTTAGCCGACGTCAGTTCATGCGAGGATCGCTGCACCAGCGATACCACCAGCGATACCACCAGCGACGATTACTCCGGTGATGATTGATGCAGCCATCTCGATTGCTTGAACATTTGCCAGCCTGCTGACCATAGTGGTGTGCCGTGACCGGTCCATGCATTCCGCTTTTTTTCGTGGACATCGCTCTGCGAGCCCTTGCTATGTCGTTGCCAATCCGATTTTTCGTGTCCATCTCCATCAGAGTGAGATTTGCGCCGTAGTTCATTCGGATGCCCTTTTGTTGCTCTTCTCGCCCTAGATCGCCCAGCTGCGACACGAATCACTATCAGCTAATTAGCGGGCCAGAACATCCAAAACGATTGCCATTTCGTCGAAGCAGAGGAGCCAACTACGATGGCAATCGTTTGCTATCGGCAGTTGAGGTGATCCGCAATCCGTGAAGAAAAGCAGGAACCACAGCAGCTCGTGAAAAAGAGATGCACGCGGTTGCCTCGGTGCGGTTCGAAGCGGCGGCCTTGAGGAAGATGTTTGAAACATGCGCCCTACGGCGTTCGAGCGAGTCTTTGTCTGTGATTTGGAATGCGGATCCAGTCACTTCCGGCACTCCAGAAACGCCACGGATCGTGAATGGCGCTTGCGCAACGTCGACCGCTTTCCACCATGGTGCCGCCATGACGCTCGAGAGGACCTGTGCTCCAACAGGTTGATTCTGCGACGCAACTACGGCACGCGTGACTGGCTTGAACAATGTGCAAGTCATTCAGCAAGCGTCAATCTATGTTTGCAAGCCCGTTCACCACTGCGTATACACCAGCTTCGGCGCGGTTGTTCAAGTCTGCCTTGGCGAATATGTTCGCAACATGCCGCACGACGGTGTTCTCGGCGATGAACAAGTCATTCCCAATTTCAGGGTTGGTTTTTCCGAGAGCGACGTGAGTTAACACCTCTATCTCTCGCTGCGAAAGCCCATGTGAATTCTTCGGTTGCGGTGGTCCAAATCCCCGATCGTTCATATCGAGTTGTGCCTGTATTCGAGCCTCCAGGACTTCACCAATAAAAGGCTTTCTCAAGAAATCCACGGCTCCACGGCGAATACTCGCGAGTACCGCTTTTCGGTCATCCAGCGACTGGCGGACCTCCACGCACACACGAAGCCGAGGCAGTTCGACCGTCACCAGCTACGATCATCAGCAGCACCTTAAAGCGCCGTTCACGCATGGCCGTGGGTACTCGCGGGAAGAGATGAGGGAGAACCTTGAGCACTGGATCAGGATCATCACGCCGATCGCCGAAGAGGAATGCATTCGCATTGGCATTCACCCAGACGACCCGCCGGTCGATTCAGTAGGCGAGATTCCGAGGCTGCTGAACAGCTTCGACTCCTACAAGCGCCTGATCGAGATCGTCGACTCGCCATCGAACGCCATCGAGTTCTGCCAGCGCACCTTTTCGGAGATGACGGACGCTGCCGGTGAGGGCATCTACGACATGATCCGCTACTTTGGCGAACGCCAGAAAATCCTGTACGTGCACTTCAGGAATGTTTCGAACCCGGTGCCAATGTTCTGGGAGGAGTTCATCAACACGGGGCACGTGGATATGGAGAAGGCGATGAGGCTCTACAAGGAGATCGGCTTCGATGGCGTGTTCGTGAACGACCACGTGCCGCACACGATTGACGACACCGATTGGGGCCACCGTGGCAGAGCCTACGCAAACGGCTATATCCAGGCGCTGCTGGACGTAATCAGGTGAATGATCTTTCCATCTCCCTCGAAGGGAGAGGGACTAAGGGTGTGGGTGGAACCGTGCACAGGTCTAAGCTTGTCGAAACGCTGGAATCCGTATCCGGAGACGCTGTTCGGGACGGCATAGTGGCAGCGGCGTCAGTCAACGGCTGATTGATACGGCAGCACAAAATTGGCGCCCGAAAATGCCTCAACCAGTCTGATTGCGGCACCATCGAGCTCAAGTAATGCCGTTCGAGGCAGATCGCACGTATCGCCAGTGCAGTCGGCTGAAAACTTGGTCTGGATACGGTCAAGGTCTGAGCAGGCACGAAATATAGCCGCTGTAAACACTCCCGGCGGGAATTGAGCCAGGTTCGCTGAGTTACATGGACCGTCGGTGAAGTCGGCGATGAACCATTCATCCGGGATATCCGCTTCCTGCATGATTCGGATGCGAGTGAAAAGCCAGGGCGTGACTTGGGATGGAAGAACTACCGCTTCTGGCAGCAAGTTCTCCACGCGTTGCCTCTGCTGCTCGTTGCGTTCAGAAATATTTGTTGAAGCGGTAGTGATCACTCCGGGCAGGATGATCGCAGCCGGTACGGCAAGGACAAGCACGATGATGACCAACACGGTTAGTAGCGAGGGATTGCGTAGTTCACGACGCAACCGGGCTATCCGGGATGACTTATTTGTGTGCGGTAAGTTGATGATTCGGTGAGTAGAACTGAAGTTGCGGT
>JAJCYX010000259.1 GCA_029262715.1 Chloroflexota bacterium | reverse complement strand
CGAAATATGGTTATCGTCACTGAACAGGCCCGTTAGCCAGGGTGTACCGAGTGTTCCTCCCGTAATGAGAAGGGCTGCCGCAATAGCGAACATCATCATTGGAGAAGACTTTCTTGATCTCTTGCGCTTTGTGTAGCGCTGAGAGATTTCACGGTTCTGGTACATGTCGTCAGTTAACCTTTATTGGAACCTGCCTAAGCGGCCTGTCTCCAGAAATCTGTTTCGGGTCCCTCATCTTCGTCGCCACTCCCACCGTTCACGCTGAACCCAACCGGACTGAGGGGCACGTTGAAGCTCATCGTTGTACCTTCGCCAGGAACACTGCTCACATTGATCTGTCCGCCGTGTCCTTCAATAATCTGTTTCGCCAGCACAAGGCCAATTCCAGCACCTTCAACATCCGGGTTCTCGGCGCGCCAGAACATCTCGAAAATGTGCTCCTGATCCTCTTCCGAGATCCCGATCCCCTCGTCGATCACGTCAACCCGAAGTCGCTCGGACTCGATGCTTGCTGAGAGATGGATGGTCGAGCCATTCGGTGAATATTTACTTGCATTGCTGATCAGGTTTGAGCAGACCTGGATCATTCGACCGCGGTCGCCAACCATGTCTCCTAGACTCTCGTCAGCGTCGATCTTGAGCACCTGCTGCCGGACATTCAGATCGTGCGAAAGCGACTCAGCAACCTCACGAAGCAGCGGCCTCAGTTCAAACGGGTGATTGACGATCTCTAGCGAGTCCCGCTTTGACCGTGATGCATGCGCCAGGTCTGAAACCAGCCTGTTCAACTGGGCTCCGTTCCGGCGCGCCGTGCCAAGCTGCTCAACCTGCCGTTCTGTGAGATTGCCCGCCCGGTTCTTTAACACGAGATCAAGGAACGAAACGAGAGATGCCAACGGGTTGGACAGCTCGTGAGAAATAGCGGAAATAAACCGGTTCTTCGACTCGTTCAGGTCGTTCAATTCACGGTTTCTGCGCCCTAAACGCTCCTGCTGAACATGCTCAAGGGCCAGCGTCTTTTCATTTCGCTTCCAGATGCGCACATCAGCAGTGAGCACGAACGCCAACAAGATGAGGAACACACCGCTCAGGCTAAGGAGCGTCGTCCTGAGCACGGTGCTGCGAGACTCGTCCAGAAGACCGGCTACTCCTGGCGGAACGGCTCTCGAAACCCCGAGAACCTGGACCGGTACGCCTGAGATTTCGCCAACGAGCGGCACATAGCTGACGACAAGGTCCGCCGCACTGTCAGAGGTCTCTGACCGCAGCAGGGCGTCGTTCACGATCCCAGATGCGATCTCGCCATTCAGCGTCTTCGCCAGGTTGCTCTCTGTGAGCCGTGCACCCAGCGCTCCATCCAGCGTCGAAGCCCACAGCCGTTCACCGCCTGTGTTGTAGATAGCAAGGCTTGCGATATCGAGCGCTTCAAGAACCGTCGGAGCATTTATCTGTAGCGTTGTCAAATTGAACGCAGGAGTAGGCACAAACTCTGACGGAGCGCCAAAAATCGGCGGGCTAATAGGCTCTGACGGCGCATCATTGGCAAGCAACTGGCTCACCAGAGTCGCGATGAACCGTGCATCCCTCTCAGACTGCGCCTCAGTCAGCCTCAGCAGACTCCGCTCAGCCGAACTCGACATCAGGTGATTGACCGCGACAGCCCCAGCGCCGATAGTCAGGGCGCTAAAGATCACAAATACGATTGTTAGTTGAAACCGTTTCATTTCTGATTCGAAGCCCGCAACGACTACCGCCTGATCTCCATCACTTGCGAAATAACGTGGGTCTCAGCATCGAACAGCTCGTACTCGAACGCGTCGCTCCCATCCCCAGTACCGTCCGGCATATACAGAATCTGGTTTGGCGAGATCACCGTTGCCGAGCCGTGAGAAGGCTGTGTCTTAATCGTCAATACCGGGTGCGCCAGGCTCAAAAATGTCTCTGGGCTGACCGAGATCACAATCTCGCCCGAGCCTGCAACTGGAGTAGCCGAATTCAACAGTGCGAGGATCTCTTCCAGGGTCGGCTCATCTGGTACCTCGGGTACAGCAGTCGGCTGAATGACGGGTGCAGCCTGTCCAGTTGCAACGTCTTCACCACCGAGCAATCGCCCGAGCCGGCGCTCAACCTCGTCTGAGTCCAGGCTAGAGATATCGTCAGGCACTATGACGCCAGAAGGGTCCTGTGCTCCGGCAGGTGAGATTCCGGACGAACAGGCGATGGCTGCGATTACGATGAGCACCATTGCTGGAGCGACAACTAAGCGACGACCGAACATGGGTCTGCACGGCGATATTGCGCTGACTGCAAGACTGAACATTCCCCAACTACTGGGGACACCTGCTCCTTGCTTGTCATCTGGAACTATATTTTCGTCCGCTCTTCGCATAACCAGCTCTACTGCCGGGTGAGTTCCTGCACCGGCAGCTCACCCGTCTCAATTCGAGAATTCGCCATCAAGTTCGTCGTGCGGCCACTCGCGTGCCCGCTTCTCAGGTTCCATCATTGGATCAAGATTTACACTGGTGGTGAGACACAGCGCTCATGGTGGTGAGCCTCTCCGTGTGCTGTTGGTTGGATTACCGGGTGGCGCTCCTACATTCAGATTGGAAGGCGATAAGTTGCACCCAGAGCCGACAGCGTGTGTGGGGCATGGTTGGGGGCAGAGTGGTGAACCGCCGGTGACCCTCATGGCTCACTGCAAAAGTCCGGCCACATCGCTTGTTTCTTCACTGGAGAACGCTGAGTGGTAATCTTTGGCCGACTTGCCATATATGGAATCCAGTAGGGGTTGTCTTACCAGACCATGGGAGAATCACAGGTGAACTCAAACGGCCATTCAGGCCAGACTCAGGGCATGCCGCTATCAGGGCTAAGGGTGATTGACCTGACCAGGGTAAGGTCCGGCCCAACATGCGTCCGCCAGCTCGCAGACTGGGGCGCTGACGTGATCAAAATCGAAGCGCCGCCCGACGGCAAAGAAGGGCTCGGCGGCGACCGGGACGGATTCGATTTCCAGAACCTGCACCGCAACA
>JAJCYX010000258.1 GCA_029262715.1 Chloroflexota bacterium | reverse complement strand
TCCTCCCTCCCTGGCAGGGAGGGAGTTAGAGGGTGGGTGCGGCGATGCAGCAAGCTGCGTTTTCCGGTGAATCACTAGTTGCTGCCCGATGAAAAAGCGTTTGCGCCACCTTCGTCCTGAGCGGGGTACCCGCTTGCGGGTCAGAAGGACCCGGTGTTGTGGGGCGCCACATCAGAGGCCGTTCTATCCATTAGCATTTACGAGCGACCCTGTCATCCCGACCGCAGCGGAGGGATCTGACTGAGTTAGTAAGGTCACCGAGAGATTCTGAATCAAGTTCAGAATGACAACCGTTCGGATTCACCCAAGACGGCGACGCAGTGACAGATGTTGGTCGGGGCGTCGCTTGCTACAAATCGCGGCTGCGCCGCTGAAAACGCCGCGCGCGACCAACGCCCTACCCTGTTATGAGAAACATCAGTGCCACATAGAATCGCCCGCGCCGGCGTAACCATACAAAAAGAGCTGGGACCGTTAATTTCGTTCCTGCTCAAAGATCCGCGCCTTCCAAGCATGGTCTCCGTCACGCACGTCAACCTGGCAACCGACCTCTCAATCGCACGCGTCTTCGTTTCAACACCCGGGGGCGAAGAAGAGCGCACCCTCGCAGTCGAAGCGCTCCAGTCAGCCGCTGGAAAGCTCGGCATGGAACTGCAAAAACGCATCAAGATCCGCAAGATGCCAAAGCTTGTATTTGAAGCAGACGACACGCTCGAACGCGGCGAAGACATGAGCGATAAGATCGATAGAGCGATAGAAGAAGACCGGAAACTCCGCACCCGGCGTGAATCTGAACAGGGCAGTCTCTAGAACCGCTGGGAGCCAGACTTGGTTTTGTTGAAAGGTCCGTCGGCCAATCCGTTCCGCGGCGGCTACCTGAACGTGAATAAGCCCACCGATTGGACCTCAACCGACGTCGTGCGCAAGCTCAAGGGCATGACGAAGGTCAAGAAGATCGGTCATGGCGGCACACTCGACCCCATCGCAACTGGTGTCCTGCCAATCTGCCTCGGCAACGGCACACGCTTCGCAGAGATGATCCTGCTCGGCACCAAGGAGTACAGGATCACGCTGCAGCTCGGCGTAGCCACGAACACCTACGACTCCGAAGGCGATGTCACGGCAGAAGCCGAATATTCAGATGTGACCGAGGAGATGGCGCTGGGTGCGCTCGACGGCTTCAGAGGCAAGTTCCAGCAGACGCCTCCCATGTTCAGCGCGGTCAAGCACAACGGCAAACGGCTCTACGAACTGGCGAGACAGGGCATAGAGGTCGAGAGAAAGTCTCGGCAGGTTGAGGTGAAGAGACTGGACCTGACCCGGTGGGAGCCGCCCGAAGCAGAGCTTGAGGTGGAGTGCTCGCACGGCTTCTATGCCCGCAGTCTCGCCCATGAGTTCGGCCAAAATCTCGGCTCGGGAGCGCACCTCACAGGCCTTGTCAGGACACGCGCTGGCCGCTTCGACATCAAGGATTCCCACACGCTTGAGGAGATCCAGGAGCACGTTGACGCCGGCACGTGGCGAGACCTTGTACAGCCGATCGATTTCACCCTCGAGCACCTGCCGTCTGTAAAGCTGGACCCGATCACATCCGAGGCTGTGCAGCACGGCCAGGCGCTTTCGGTGGCCCAGTTCGGCCCGCCAACTGGTGCAAAGCCAGGCCAGCAACTAAGGGCCTACAACGCTGATGCAGAGCTAATAGCGATCCTGGTCTACGAGCCGGAGCGCTTAGGATGGAGACCAGACAAAGTCCTGGCAGCAAAGTAAGCGGCCGCGTGCGGCGATTTCCGGTGTTTCGTAAGTGTCGTTCGATTTATCGGGAGCCGCGTTTCCCGGTCGATGCCCGTCATCCCGACCGCGGGGCACCCGCTTGCGGGTCAAGGGATCTGACTCGTCTCACATCAATCAACGGGACGTTCCAGTTGATCCGCCAGAATCCAGCACACAAGCAACAAACACCTTCGTCCTGAGCGGGGTACCCGCTTGCGGGTCAGAAGGACTCGGTGTGGCGGGGCAAACTCACAGGCAAGTCTTGTTCCCAGCGGAGCCTGTCAGCAACTACGCACCTGTCATTCTGAACTTGATTCAGAATCTCTCGGAGACCGAGCGACCCCAGAAAACGCGGCACACCGCTCAGATACCTCCGCTGTGGTCGGATGTGACACAAAGAAAATGCCGCACGCGGCAAAACGCGGCCTTGCCGCCGTTGCCCAAAAATCCCGGCCAACATGTACAGTTGAACTCACACATTTCGCAAACCCTTCACCTTGCAACGGGAAGGGCATTCAACCTCGTTCACCACTGCCTGACCAGGATCAACGTTGACCGAAAGCCCGCTTGAGATAGTCGCCGAGCTCATCCTGCTCCTGGCCCTGATACTGATCGCTGCCAAGATCGGTGGCGAGATATTTGAGCGCTACCTGAAGATCCCCGCAGTGCTCGGAGAACTCGTCTCCGGAATCATAATCAGCCCGTTCGCGCTCGGCGGAATCCGCTTCTTCGACCTCTTCGGCCCAATCTTCAATGTTCCAGTTGAGTTCGAAATCCACGGCGGCGTCATCGAATCGTTCGAATCGACCCTGCCCGTCGAACCGCAGATCTTCTTCGTCGCCCAGCTCGCCGCCGTCATCCTGCTATTCGAAGCCGGACTCGAAACCAACCGCGCCCAGTTCCTGCGCTGGATCAGGCCCGCCTCCGGAGTCGCAATCGGCGGTGTGGTCGTCCCATTCGTGCTCGGCTTCTTCGGCACAATCCTGTTTGGTTTCGCATCGCTCGACTCCATCACAGATGCCGTGCCCGCCCTATTCGTCGGCGCAATCATGACAGCCACATCGGTCGGCATCACCGCTCGAGTACTGGCCGACATCAGGCACCTCGACTCTCCCGAAGGCGTCACCGTCCTCGCCGCAGCGGTCATTGACGACGTGTTGGGAATCATCATTCTTGCCATCGTCGTCGGCATCGCAGACGAAGGCACCGTGACCGCAGGCACCATCATCACCATCTTCGCCAAGGCCGTTGGGTTCTGGCTCGGCCTCACCATTTTCGGCAGCCTGCTAGCCAACTACATCTCCAAGGCGGTGCTCTGGTTCCGAGGTGCAGGCGCGCACGTCGGAATCGCTATTGCCCTGGCGTTCCTGGCCGCTGGCGTTGCCGAGATCGGGTTCGGACTGGCGATGATCATCGGCTCGTACACGCTTGGCCTTGCCTTGTCCGCAACTCAGCTCAAGCACGAGATCGAAGCGCCGATGCGGCAGGTAAACAACTTCCTGATGCCGATCTTCTTCGGGGTCATCGGCATGCAGGCTGACTTCAGCGCATTCGGTGGTGATGAGTCGGACGCCACGCTCGCAACGGCCATCGGGTTCGCAGTCGTACTGTCCCTCCTCGGCGTGATCAGCAAGCTGGTAGGTGCTGGCCTTCCGGCGCTCGCCGTTGGCTTCAACCGCAAGGGATCATGGCGGGTTGCGACTGGGATGCTGCCACGAGGTGAGGTCGCATTGATCGTCGCCGGAATCGGCCTGACGAGCGGTGTGATTGGCCGTGATGTGTTCGGAGTGGCGATCGTGATGACCGTGGTCACGACCATTCTTGCGCCAATCCTATTAGTCCCGGCGTTCAAAGGCGGAACCGGTCTCCGAGCTGAAGAGCAGGCCGAAAAAGATGCGGCGGCGGCGACAGAAACGAAACCGGAACCAGCGCTAGAACCGGGAGAATAGTCAGCAAGCTGCATTTTCCGTGCGGCCAGCCGCATTTTCCGGTGGAGCACGAGTTACCGACCAATAGTGAAAACTGGCGGTGCGATTTTGTTCTCCCTCCCTGTCAGGGAGGGAGTTAGAGGGT
>JAJCYX010000257.1 GCA_029262715.1 Chloroflexota bacterium | reverse complement strand
ACACGGATCAGATCATTCCGAAGCAGTTCTTGAAGAGAATTGAGCGCACCGGGTTCGGCGAATTCGCGTTCTTCGACTGGCGCTACCTTGAAGACGGCGTTGAAAACCCTGATTTCATTCTCAACAAGCCGAAGTATCGTTCCGCTTCCATTCTCGTTTCCGGCCGCAATTTTGGTTCTGGCTCTTCAAGGGAACACGCGCCGTGGGCGCTGAATGAGATGGGATTCCGAGTGATCATCGCACCGAGTTTTGCCGACATCTTCCGTAACAACTGCATGCAAAACGGGATGCTGCCTGTCGCTCTGACGCAGGAGCAGGTCGACACCATCATGGGTAAGGCTTTGCAGCGGACCGGATACAAAGTGACGGTGGATCTAGAGAAGCAGACAGTTACCGACGATGACGGTTTTGAGGCGGCATTTGAGATTGATCCTTTCCGTCAGAACAGCCTGCTCAAGGGACTGGACGACATCGGACTGACGCTAGAACTGGAAGACGACATAACAAAGTTCGAAGCATCTGCCGCCGGTCACTAGTAGCGGTTTTTCGTCGGCTGGTTGCCTCGCGTGTTGCAGTCGTGATGGCACAGGCAAGTAACAGATATTTACCGTCTAATCTGTACCGTGTACGGTTGCAAAATGAAGGGTAGCCGCTTCAGCACGATGCTGTTAGACTCGCCATTCTGCAACTCGTTCATACGATGTGGGAAACACACAGATACAGAGTGAGTTCGCGACTAAAAAGCAAGTTAGTTCAAGAGGGCGCTGTTCTAGGTATGGAAGCTCGCATCGCAGTTCTTGGTGGAGACGGTATCGGACCGGAAGTAACCGCCGAATCGATCAAAGTTGTCGATGCTATCGGTCGTCGATACGGTCATCGATTCGACTGGGTTCCCGGACTGGTCGGAGGTCGCTCTATCGATGAGCGCGGCACTGCCATAGATTCCGACACTCTCAATCTGGTCCTGGGCTCCGATGCTGTGCTGTTTGGGGCCGTTGGTGGACCGAAATGGGACGACCCCCTTGCGAAGGTCCGACCGGAAGACGGAATCCTGAAACTCCGAAAAACGCTGGGCCTGTTTGCGAATCTCCGACCGGTTAAAGTCTATCCCCAACTTATTGATTCCAGCCCGCTTCGCGCAGATCGGCTAGAAGGCGTCGATTTCGTCATCATCCGAGAGTTGACCGGTGGCCTGTATTTCGGGAAGCCGAAGCGCCGCTGGGAGAACACTCGTGGACGCCGAGCCGTCGACACGCTTTCTTATACAGAGAAAGAGATACAGCGAGTAGTCCGTGTCGGGTTCGAGCTGGCGCGCATGAGGCGGAAGCGTCTCCACTCTCTCGACAAGATGAACGTCATGGAGACGTCTCGGTTGTGGCGTGAGGTTGCGACTGAGGTCGGACACGAATACCCGGACGTTGAGTTGATCCATATGCTGGCGGACAACGCGGCTATGCAGATCGTCACCAACCCGAATATCTTCGATGTGATCGTTACCGAAAACACGTTTGGCGACATCCTCTCTGACGAGGCTGCTGTGATCGGTGGCTCGATGGGCATGTTGCCTTCGGCGAGCCTGACGAGCATTCCAAAGCTGAATGGTCGGCGGCGGCGAGGTGGGAAGCCATCGCTTTACGAGCCTATCCACGGATCTGCACCGGACATTGCAGGGCGCGGTATCGCAAATCCTCTGGCTTCAATGCTCAGTGCAGCCATGATGCTTCGCTGGTCGTTCGGGCTACACAAGGAAGCTAATGCCCTGGAAGGCGCTATCGATGGGTTCCTTGCCGAGGGTTACCGCACTGCTGATATCGCCTCGAACGATCAGGTTCCGGTGCAGACGGCTAAGGTCGGGGACATGATTGCCGCACAGGTCGGCGATTAATCGAGCTTCGACCGGACGGTTCCGCCGACCACCGCATCGTCGTTTGTACCCCAGAATTCAGTCTGCGGGAAGAAGTCCCTCCACGCCCAGTCAAATGCGCTAATGAACGGCGCTCTCTGTAACAACGCGCCCCGTAATGGCCCACCAGTAGCAACTCCAAGGCGGATGTCCCATATGCTGCTGGTTTCGATGTCCGTTACGGTGCCGTCAGAAAGCACTTCGAAGTTGAGGACATCTGTTGCACCAGCAGCTACAGCTTTCTCACCCTGGGGGTTCCGGAGAAATACATCGATCTCACGGGTTTCTCCATCCACGAAAACCGCTATGGGGAAGTCACCGACCTGCTCGTTGACGACGCCGACATTTGCGGTTGACCGGAAGTAGAAGCCTTTGGCGTCTTCGCCAATCGAGACTCCAACAACAAATTTGTCGTGAGGTATCTGGCCGACGAAACTGAGATTGGCTCGCTCATCGACAAGCACCGTGGTGTCGGGATTTCGCTCCAGCCAGACTCCCCAAGGAACCAGGTCAAATGGCACGAGAGTGAGCTGTGTGCCCAGTAGCTCGCCTTCTATCGCTGCGCCCCATGGCTGAGACCAGACGCTGCGCGTTTCGTGGTCCCACCAGGTCATCGCGTTCATGAACAGAGCACCTTCGTTACCGAATTTATGCGGTACTCCCTTAATCCTCCGGTCATGCACGAGACCGGTGTAGCAAATCGGTCACCATGTGACCAGAAGTGGGATGCCACCCACCTCGTCATTGACGATTTCACGAAATCTCATAATTCCGACCGGATACGCTCGCGCATCTCCGTTGATGTTGAGCCCCATGACGAGTTCATCTTCAAGTAGCAGCTCTTCGATTTCGTCCGGAGAGACGAATTTCGGACTGTAGATAGGATTGATCGCATCTCTCGGCAATTGCTCACGTTCATCGAAGCCAAAGTCAATTGAACGATCGACGGACCGAAGCTCGGGTCGAGGATTTAATTCTTCGAACAGGTCCAGATCCAATCCAGGCCCTGAGGTCGATTCT
>JAJCYX010000256.1 GCA_029262715.1 Chloroflexota bacterium | reverse complement strand
ACCAGGTCCTTGGCTTCCTTCAGGCCGAGCGGAGTGAGCTCGCGGACGGCCTTAATGACTGAGATCTTGTTGCCGCCAATCTCTTTGAGCACAACATTGAACTCGGTCTGCTCTTCAACAGCACCACCAGCGGCTCCGCCGTCAGCAGGGGCTGCTGCAACGGCGACTGGCGCAGCTGCGGAGACACCGAATTCTTCTTCCAGGGCCTTAACGACTTCGGAAAGGTCCAGTACTGACATCTGCTTGATGCCCTCTATCAGTTCGTCTTTTGTGATTGCCATCTGTGATTTTCTCCAAAGGCCGAAATAGGCCGCTAAATCTGTTACGTCGATTGGCGCAGGACACCCGGCGCCGGGTTTTGATTAGAAAACGCTATTCGGACTTTTCTTCAGCTTCGGCTTCAGGTGCGGGTGCGGGTGCTTCTTCAGCTGCTGCTTCTGGCGCAGCTTCTGCTGCCGGTGCTTCCTCGGATTCGGCTTCCGCAGACGGAGCTTCTTCGCTAGCCTTGGCTTCAGGCGCAGGTGCTTCTTCAGTTGCTGCTGGTTCTGCCTCGGCTCCTGCTTCTGGCGCGGGTGCTTCCTCAGCTGCTGCGGTCTCGCCGCTCAACTCTGTAATCCTCTGCAGGACTATCGCAAGTGCGCGGATGGGGCCGTTCAATACCATGACTAGCCCTGTAATAGGACTGTTCATGCCACCGAGCAATTTGGCGAGCAGGACATCTTTCGATGGCAGTTTGGCAAGCGCCTTGATGCGATCGGTCGAAAGCATCTCACCTTCGAGCGCGCCACCAACGATGGTCATCTCGATGCTGTTGTCGTCGATGTAGTTGACAAGAACCTTGGCCGCAGACGCCGGGTCGCCATCAGTCGTCAGGAACCCGATCGGACCATCGATGAACTCTTTCAGTTCAGGACGTCCGGCATTATCGGCAGCGATTCTCGCCAGCGTGTTTTTTGCAATCTTGAACTGAGCACTGGACTCACGCACGGCGCGACGCATTCCCTGCATCTCGTTAACGTTGAGCCCGCGGTACTCAGCCGCGATCACAAGCGGTGATGACTTGAAATCCTGTTCAAGTTCGGCAACCGCCTGAATGTTTTTTTCAGTTGGCATCAGGCCTCCCGGCATGTTTTGGGGTCAGCCGGGGCGACTATTCCCAGACAATAAAAAACCCCGGAGCTGTTACGGCCCGGGGCGTTACTCGACAGATCGTCGAATCTCGAAACCCGACCTCGACAGGCGCTCTTGCATTACTACTCTCTGAAGAACCGTCTCCAGAGAGTGACCTGTTTTCTACAGCCGATCTTTTATTCAGTTGTTACTTATTAGTCTAGCAAAGTCTGGGTCACATTAAGACCCGAAACAGTCCGGACATTACACAGAACGAGAGCTTGCTTCCAGTTCTGAAAGGTCCAGCTTAATGCCGGGCCCCATCGTCGTGGTAAGCGTTGCAGAGCTAACCAGGTTCCCCTTCACACCTTCAGGTTTCGCCTGCATGATCTTGGAGTAGACGCTCGTCATATTCTCCATGATCTGCGCCTCACTGAAACTGGCAACGCCGATTCGAGTGTGGATGACAGCCTGCTTGTCCATGCGGACTTCGCTACGTCCCTTCTTTGCACTCGAAACTGCATTGGCGATGGCGTCCGGGGCAACAACAGTGCCTGTGCGAGGGTTCGGCATTAAGCCTCGACGACCAAGGTAGCGGCCAAGGCGACCGATCTTCGCCATCTGGTCGGTGGTCGCTATCGCGGTATCGAAATCTGCCCAACCGCCTTCGATGCGCTTGATCGTCTCATCATCAGCAATAAAGTCTGCGCCAGCCTCTTTCGCAGCCTCTGCAGCTTCGCCTTCTGCGAAAACCAGGATGCGGACCTGCTTGCCGGTTCCGTGAGGAAGCTCGGCTACTTCACGAATCTGCTGGTCGGCGTGCCGAGGGTCGGCAGACGTGCTGACGTGAAACTCCACAGCCTCATCAAATTTGGCTGTGGCGTACTTCTTCGCCAGGGCTACCGCTTCCTGCGGATTGTGTGTTTCGAAGCCGATCTCGTCTGCGGCGTCGCGGTATCGTTTTCCGTGTTTGGCCATCTTGTTCTGCTCTATCTGCCGGGTTCGGCACAATTTTCAACAAATATCGGGCGTTAGCCAGAGACCGTGATTCCCATGCTGCGGGCGCTACCCTCGATGATCTTCATCGCCGCTTCAACATCGTTCGCGTTCAGGTCTGGCATCTTCATCTCTGCGATCTCGCGAATCTGCGACTGCGAGATCGAGCCTGCGTTCTCCACACCCGGAGCGGACGAACCGCCAGGGAGCTTCGCAGCTTTCTTGATCAGGTCAGAAGCCGGAGGGCTCTTGAGCACGAAGGTGAACGACCTGTCCTGGTAGACGGTCAGTTCAACCGGAACGACGCTGCCTCTGAGTTGCGAGGTACGTTCGTTGTACTCCTTGACGAACTGCATGATGTTTACACCATGCTGACCAAGGGCAGGACCGACCGGAGGCGCTGGCGTTGCAGCACCTGCCGGCAGTTGAAGTTTTAGCATTCCTGTGACTTTTTTAGCCACGTGTGTATTCCTTGCGCGTATTTATTCTTAAAAATTCAGCGAGTGATTCCAACAACACCGTGACGTTAAGCCTTTTCCAGTTGCAGGAAGTCTAGCTCAACAGGCGTATCCCGACCGAAGAACGAAACATGGACACTTACCTTGCCACGTTCCTCGTTCACATCGTCGACTGTGCCGATGAAGTCTGTGAAAGGTCCGTCCTTGATCCGCACCGAATCTCCCTTTTGGAAGCCAATACGAACGGTTGGGGCCTCGGACTTCATGCGGCGCATGATGCGATCAACCTCTGCGTCTTCAAGCGGAACCGGCTTTGGCCGCTTCTCACGCTCGTCTTCAGCAGAGATGAATCCGGTCACGCCAGGTGTGTTCCTGACGACGTACCAGGATTCGTCATCCATGACCATTCTGACCAGGAGATAACCGGCGTACATCTTCTTCTCGACGGTACGCCGCTCGCCTTCCTTAATCTCAACCTCTTCTTCGGTTGGGACTACAACCTCCAGGATTTTGTCGGCCATGTCCATAGTCTCGATGCGTTGCTCGAGGTTCTTCTGGACGCGATCTTCCTGCCCTGAGTAGGTGTGGACTATGTACCACCTGCCGGCGGTTTCTACGGCGCTGGCGGTTGTGGGATCGGTTGTCATGGTGTT
>JAJCYX010000255.1 GCA_029262715.1 Chloroflexota bacterium | reverse complement strand
CCGGAGTGCTGCACGGTGCAATGAGCTATGTACTGCAGGACCAGTGGGGCCAGATCATGGAGGCGCACAGCATTTCGGCGGGTCTCGACTATCCGGGCGTTGGGCCAGAGCACTCGTTTTTGAAGGATGCTGAGCGTGCCCAGTATGTTGCGGTTACTGATGATGAGGCGCTTGATGGCTTCCGGTTGCTGACTCGAACCGAAGGCATAATTCCTGCGCTGGAGCCTTCACACGCCATAGCTCACATTAAGAAGATCGCTCCTGACATGTCGCCAGACCAGACGATTCTGCTATTACTGAGCGGTCGGGGCGACAAGGATATGGATACTGTTGCAAAAGCCCGCGGAATAGATATTTAAAACTTTTTCAGGGCGAATCGGACCAGCCGAGTAATCAAACGGGTGACAGGAATATGGTCAAGAAGATTTCAGGCCAGAAGCGGGTTGGAGGCGATGGCCAGGGTCGCACGGAGCTTCAGTCGAAGCGGCTAAAGCTGAAGAAGCTTCATCGACACTCTGCCGAGGATCGCGCTGCGTTTCAGGGCGTTCCAGCTGAACAGCTTCCCCCTGCATCTGCCAGCAACGCTGCACGGCAGGCCCGCTCACGAGCGAACAACACATTCCCGGTCGACTGGCAGGAACTGCACCTGAAGAAGACAACTGATGAGACTACGCCCGATACCGAAGAAGAGTAGTCGTCCGATCCAACCGGTAGCTACTGCCGGAACCTGAGACCAATCGCCTTACATTGAAATTGTGCGGAGAACTGATGGCTTTCAAGAAGATACTGGTTGCGATAGACGGTTCTGAGACCTCTGAGAAGGTGCTGGGTACTGTTGCGGGGATTGCCGACAGCCTGAGCGCCGAGATTGTTTTGCTGGCTGTTACGGGGTCGCACGCTTTTTTTGAAGAGGTCGACGCCGATAACCATGAGGTAATGATTGGTGACGAGACGAAGGGTGCCGAAAGCCATCTTGAGCACCTGGCGGTTTCGCTTCGCGAGTATGGCCTGAACGTCACGAACATCGTAAAGCCCGGCATTCCGTCCGATGTCATCCTGTCGGTAGCAACAGAGATCGGCTCTGACCTGATTGCGATGGCTACTCACCGCGGGAACGCGCTGGCTCGCGGCATCCTCGGAAGCGTTACCGACACCGTACTGCGGTCGTCTTCGATACCGGTGCTGGCGATCAATCCCGATGGCACGAACATGACTCGGACTGCGAAGTGGAAGCCTGCGACGGTGATCGTGCCGCTCGACGGCTCGAAGCTGGCCGAGGAGTGCGTGCCGACCGCGCTCAATGTTGCGAAAGCCACTGGCGCTGAGCTGATATTCATGCAGGCTCTGCACCTGCCGTCGTACGCAGTCTCCGGCCCTGGAGCCGATTTCTATGGCTTGGACTTCGGTGTTTCGGCGCAACGTCGAGACGCTGCTGAATACCTTGCTCAGTTCGTCGAGATCGCTAAATCTGAAGGTGTTTCTGCCAGTACGCATACCGCTATTGGGAGCGCAGCGGCCAGGATCATCGAGGAGACCCAGCACGTGCCAGACGCCATGATCGTGATCAGTTCGCACGGACGCCGGGGCTTTCGACGCATGGTTCTTGGCAGCGTTGCAGACAAGATTCTGCGAGCGTCGCACCACCCTGTATTGGTGCTCAAGCACTCACACAATCAAGACAAGTAGACATTCGGTTCCTGACAGCAGTGGCGAATTGCGTGCCTATGCGCAGCGTGCTAATTTCGGCTTCAAACAATCTGCTTAGTCCAACTCGCATCGTTTCCAGCGATTCAAGTCGCAGCTTCAGGAGCATGTTCACCGTATGAGTGGCAACGGACCGCTAGAGGGAACAAGGGTCGTAATCTTCGGCAGCTTCATCGCGGGGCCGTTCGCCGGGCAGGTGCTTGCTGATATGGGTGCCGATGTCATCAAGGTAGAGCCGCCTACCGGTGATCCCTGGCGTCATCAGAACCCCGTCGCTGAGAACGAAAGCCGCGTATTCCTGCCGCTGAATCGCGGCGTTCGTAGCATCTGCCTGGACCTGAAGTCAGACAGCGACCGCGCAGCGCTCCAGAAGATAATAGCGTCGTCAGACGCCGTTATCTCGAACACGCGCACAGACACCGCAGTGAAGCTGGGCATCGACTACGACTCACTATCAGCCAGTAATCCGAGACTTGTTTACGTCGAGATAACCGCCTACGGGCCGAAGGGGCCGAGGGCTGCAATGCCCGGCTTCGACCTGATCATGCAGGGCTATGCAGGTGCGATCGCCAACGAGGGCAAGCTGACCAACGGCCATCCGGAACCTGTCTGGTCCTCTTCTTACATAGATTTCTCTACTGCGTACAGCGCTGCAGGTGCGGTGATGGCGGGGCTGCTTGAACGGGCGAGAACGGGCAAGGGGCAGAAGGCGTCGACGAGTCTACTTGCCAATGCAATAGCGATGCAGTGCATGAGGGTTGTACGCATCAACGAGATTCCGTCGCCATCGCAGACCTGGTTTGACGAAGAGCTGCCCGGTCTCAGGGCAAGAGGTGCGACGTATCCGGAGTTGCAGGAGGAGTACCAGAGCAAGGTTCGACCGCTGGAGTACTACTGCTACTACCGGGCGTATCGCACCAAGGATGGCGGTCTTGCGCTCGGCACTCTTGCGATCCACGCCCGCCTGAGGCTTCTGGACGCTCTCGGACTCAAAGACCCTCGCTTCCAGGACCCTGATTTCGACACGTCATCGCCCGAGGCAGACGGCATCGGCAAAGAGCTTATCGAGAAGATGGAGTCGATCTTTGCCGAGCGAACGACGGACGACTGGTTCACGTATCTCCGTGACCGTGACATTCCGTGCGAGCCGGTCCGCTTCATTGAGGAAGTCGTGACAGACGAGCAGGTACTTGCAAACAGCTATGTGATTGAGTTGGAGCACCCGGCGGGCTTCACGTACCGCTCGTCAGGCCCGATTGTCCAGTTCGAGAATGGGATGCCAGAGATGCGGCCCTCACCCGCTCTTGGACAGCACACGGCGGAGATCCTGCGGGAAGTCGGGCTGGCTGAAGCCGACCTGGACTGACGGGTCAATAACTGAGCCGATTTCACGCTGAGATCAATGCTGATTGGCGCGCCACACAACTGGTAATGTCATCATATTGACACTGTTATCGACCGACTAACGGTGAAGCAATTTGACTGCCGCTGATTCTCAAGCTCAACCGCCGCAGCTAGCTGCGAATTCGCAGCGCGTCCGGAATGAGACACTGGCATTCCTTGTACCAGCGGCGGTTGTCCTTGTCCTAGGGGTTGTGCTGACGGTGTTTGTGCGCGGCGACGACCTGCTGCCGGGAGAGATAGGAACCACTCGCTGGCTCAGCGATCTCGACAATTCGGTGATACTGGCAATCTCAGATTTCTTGGACTTCATCTCCGAGTTCGAGGTTGCACCGGTGCTGTTTGCGATTCTGGTGCCGGTGATCTGGTTTGCATGGGGCCGTCCTGCCCTAATCCTGTTCGGTGTCTCAGGCAGTTTGACCGCGGTGACACGGGTGATAAACCTTGCGGACAGGGCAAGGCCTACGACCGATTTCAGGTTCGATGAGATCGTGAAAGAGGCGGGAATATACCCGAGCGGGCATGTCGTTTACGGAGTGCTGGTGTTCGGAATGATCGCCTACCTGGCATATAAGCACATGAAGCCGGGAGTCCTGCGAACGGCACTCATCGCGTTCATGATCGCGATAGCCGTGCTGATGGGACCGTCACGCGTTGTGGAGCTTGACCACTGGCCCGCTGATGTCGTCGGATCGTACCTGCTGTCTATCCCGTTTCTGCTGCTGTTGATCTGGATTGACAGGCATCCGGTGACACAACCCGGCGGGCGAGTCTACGAACTTGCTGTCTCGGCTCGGGCTGTCGAAGATGCCGTGAGGCGACGCCTTGTTTCTGCGGCGCGGCCCGGCAGGCACTCGGGCAGGCACTGAGGCGGAATTCCGAGTCTTCGGATAATCTAGGCGAATGTTCAGGAGACTCATCACGCGCCTTGAGCGGGCGTTGGCGTACTTCCCGGAACTGACGCTGAAAGGCACTCCGGAACACGTCGGCCTACGCTACGAAGACCTCTGGCTGAAGACAGAGGACGGCAACAACGTGCACGCGTGGTGGATACCCGGCCCGGCAGATCGGTCATCGACTGGTCAGCATCGGCCCACATGGGTCTATTTTCACGGTAATGGCGGCAATATCAGCGCACGCCTCGACGGGTACCGCGCAATTCACAGGCGCGTTGGCGCGAATGTACTGGCTGTCGACTACCGCGGCTTCGGACTGAGTCCGGGCAAACCGTCTGAGCTTGGGACGTATGCTGATGGCCGCGCCGCCGTTACCGAGGCTATTCGGCGGCACTCGGATCAGCCAAAATCGGTGCAGGGACCGCTCGTGATGTTTGGCATCTCGATGGGCGCAGCGGTGGCTTCGAGGCTTGCTATGGATGTAAAGCCCGATGCGCTGCTGCTGGAGTCTCCGCCTTCCTCGTTCCCTGACCTGGCACCTCTGCACTACCCGTGGACGAGGCTCCTTCCGATCTCAAAGATCATGGCGTATCGCTACGAGACGAGGATGCATGTGACCCAGCTCAAAGTACCGACACTCGTGATTCACGGTGATCAGGATGACATTGTGCCGATGGCTTCTGCGCAGCGAGTGTTCGATTCAGCGAATGAGCCGAAGCGGCTGCACGTGGTTGAGGGCGGAACGCATGACCGCCCGGACATGGTGGACGAAGATCGCTACTACGATGTGGTGAACGGTTTCATGCAGGAGTTCGCTATTCCCGGCGCTCGCTCAAGATCAGCCGATTTCGCAGCGGACTGAGCCGCGTGCGGCGTTTTCCGGTGTGGTGCCAGTAGTCGATCAGTAGAGATGTGGCTATGGTGATCAACCCATCCTCCCTCCCAGATTGGGAGGGAGTT
>JAJCYX010000254.1 GCA_029262715.1 Chloroflexota bacterium | reverse complement strand
GCCGTATAGCCGAACACGTAGTCCAGCGCATCAGCCTCGGAAACATTGCTCGCTTGCTTACCGATGATCGCAACAAGCTCTGACTCACACACCACGAGTCCAGCTTCCGCGTGAAGCTTGATCGGATCGCCGGGGCCGATGATGGCGTTCTGGTTCTTGTAGAAGGGTTGCGGGCGGGTGGGAGCGTTTGCGCCTAGAAGGTGCGAGCCGTAGTTGAGCGCAAGGCAAATCATCTTGCTGGGCGTGGGATTTGGCGCAAGAATCTTGATGTCGTCAAGACCGGTCGTCTCACCGGTCTCGGAATAGTCCTGCCCGATGGGCGAGTTAGAGATCTCCTTGACGGTGTCCCCATCAACAATCCCGTATGCAGCGCCGTCGCCCTTTGCGTATCGAACGAATTTCATATTTCTCTCTCGCTCCCGAATAGTTCCTGTAGCGGTGGGTCGATTGATCGAACGTACCTGAACGGCAACTGCCGCTGAACCACCGGCCAATATCAGCCGACAGTCTACGGGCGGGCGTGAACGCGCGCCAGCAACGATATGTCATCCCGACCGCAGCGGAGGGATCTGACCTGTCTCACATCAAATCTCTCTACTATCCGCGTGATTCTGGTTACGCCCCGGCCACCGATGTCATAGCGGTCTGAAGCCGAGTTGCCGCTCACTTCACGACTCACACCCGGAGATCGGCCAGATCCCTCGACTTCGCTCGGGATGACAAGCCACCCAACGTACGCGCAGTTGCGCCTCCGCAGGCGAGGCCACACCGCTGCACTCCCGTCCTCTAAACTGGCGGCCACATCCACAAACACCCGCTCCCCCGGAGACCTCCACATGCTCGATGTCATCATCAAGAACGGCTCCCTCATCGACGGCACCGGCACGCCCGCAACGCCAGCCGACATCGGCATCAAAGGCGACACCATCGTGCAGGTCGCAGCGCCCGGCCAGATCGAATCGGAAGCGCCATCCACCATCGACGCAGCAGGTAGCGTTGTAACACCGGGCTTCATCGACCTCCACACGCACTCCGACTCCTCATTTCTGATCGACCCGCACGCAGACTCCAAGCTCACGCAAGGCGTAACGCTCGAACTGTTCGGCAACTGCGGAATGAGCTTCTGCGCTCCGCTCATCGGCATGGCGAAAGAACAGTTCAACGACAGGCTCTCACGCTCCGGCGACAATCTCGAAGCCACCTGGACAGACTTCGACGGCTACCTGACCGCGCTCGAAAACTCCGGCTCAACCATCAACGTCGCAACGCAGGTCGGCCACGGAACCGTGCGGGCCGGAGTCCTCGGCATGGACCCGCGAGCGCCATCGCCGGAAGAGCTCGACCGCATACAGCAGCTAACCGCCGAAAGCCTGGACGCCGGAGCGCTCGGCATTTCTACCGGTCTCTGGTACGCACCCGGTTCCTACTCACTTGCGGACGAGATCATCGCCTACACCCAGCCCGCGGCAGATCGCGGCAAACTCTACTCGTCGCACATCCGTTCCGAAGCAGACGACCTCAGCGGTCTCTTTCCGGCGCACGCTGAAGCCATCGAGATCGGCCGCCGCACCGGTGCACGCATCCAGATTTCGCACGTCAAAGCGGTCGGCCCAAAATTCTGGGGGCGCGGCCACGAGCTGCTCGAAGGTATGCACAGAGCGAGGCAGGAAGGCATCGACGTTGCAGGTGATCAGTACCCGTACGCGTGGTCAAGCACAGGGTTTTCTGGGGCGATGTTCGGTCGCTGGGCACTCGTTGGCGGCAGACAGAAGACTCTCGACAGACTTGCTGACAGCGACATCCGTGCCCGCATCAGGACCGATGTCGACTACTACATCAGCCGAAACCACGATGCTCACGGCTGCGTGATCGCCAGCTTCCCGCCCGACCAGTCGCTGGAAGGCAGAAGCCTGCAGGATGTTGCGGACGAATGGAGCGTTGAGCCGCAAGAGGCGGCGCTGCGACTCTACGAGCAGTCGGAAGGCTCGTACGTGCTTCACTCGATGGAGGACAAAGATGTCTACGACATCGCCGCAGACCCGTATGTGACGGTGGCATCAGACGGCAGTTCGTTGCGTGACGAGGGTCCGCTCTCTTCAGGCAAGCCGCACCCACGCAGTTACGGCACGAATATTCGCTTCATCGAACACATGGTGCTTGAAAAGAAAGTGGTCACGCTGGAAGAGGCGATTCGCAAGATGACATCGCTAGGGGCGTCAAGACTCGGTCTCACCCGCCGCGGCCGAATCGGTATCGGCCAGATCGCCGATGTCTGCGTCTTCAAACCAGAGAATCTGCACGAGAATGCCACCTACGAAGATCCGCACCAGTACTCAACCGGCATGGAGCATGTGCTGGTGAACGGCAAGGCAGGAATTGCCAACGGAAAGGTAACCGGAGACCTACCCGGGCGGGTACTGCGGAAGTTGGGGGACTAGCCGGTTCTCCCTCCCTCGGGTGCCCTCTGGGCGCGAGGGAGTTAGAGGGTGGGTCGACTTCGCTCTGGAACGCGGTTGCCTATCCCAAATCCTGGTAACAGGATTCCCGACGAGCTACCCTCATGAAAACCGCGGCTTGCTTGCGCCGAATCCCTGAACCGCATTGGCCAGGAACGACGACCTGAACTGCACGCCCCACTTACCGTCGATCTTGGTGAATATCCACAGCGTGTCGAAGCCGTTGTACTCAGTGCCGTCCTCGTGCTGACGTGATTGGCGAATCACCAGGTGCACCTTGTCCGGTCCGGTTTGAACAGGCGTAATCGACTTCGTGACAGTCGTGTGCCAGCCTTCAGCCCGAAGCTGTTCCGTCATGGCATCTTGCGGCCCACGAAAATCCTGCTCCGTCTGCCACGTTTGAAACTCAGATCCCGATAGCCGCATGTGCGGAAAGTGCATCTCGGCAACCATGCGGTCGGAATCACGAGCATTGAACCCTTCCGCCCATCTCGTAAAAGCTTCGACAGCCTCTTCATCCGGACTGGTCATCGCTACCTCCAAATAAACCTGGCCGACCGTGAAATCCCTATCCCCGCCAGACCCCCTACAAACCCCTCATCTCCGCCCTACCATCTGCCGCTTCCGACGATTCGTCTTCGCCGCAGACTGCCTCAGCGCCTCCGTCTCTGCCCCTGCAAGCTCCCGCCACTCACCCTGCTTCACGCCATCCAGCGTCAGGTCCCCAAGCTGAATGCGCTCAAGCGCCACCACCGGCGAGCCGACCGCTTCAAGCATCCGCCGCACAATCCGCTTCTTCCCCTCGTGCACAGTGATCTGCACCTTCTTCCCACCTCGACCTATCAACCTCACCGTCGCGGGGCGGGTCATCCCATCCTCAAGCTCCACCCCTGACTCCAGCCGATTTTTACCTTGCGCAGATAACGGCTCTGCAACATCGGCCTTGTACACCTTGTCGACCTCAAATCGCGGGTGCGCTACCCGGTGAGAAAACAGTCCGTCGTTGGTAAGCAGCAGCAACCCTGACGTTTCAGCATCGAGCCGCCCCACCGGATAGACGCGTTCGTCCACCTCGACGAGATCCATAACCGTGGGCCTGCCCTCTGGATCAGAAAGAGTCGTCACGAATCCGGTCGGCTTGTTCAGCAGCAGGTAACGTTTCTTCTCAGCGAGAAGCGGTTCGCCGTCCAACGTGATCTCGTCGGCCACTGGGTCAGCAGACTGGCCGACTGAAGCGGTCTCGCCGTTGATCTTCACGCGCCCCGCAGCGATGACCTCCTCGCTCTTCCGACGAGATGCAACACCGGCAGCCGCAAGCAGTTTCTGGATTCTCTGTTTCACAGGAGGATTGTCGCACTAACGACGTAGCCGCGGAGGAGGCCAATTCACACGCATCGACTGGACAGGCGAACCCCAACGAGCAAGAATCTGCACCATGACATACGACATAGTTATCAAAAACGGCACGGTCATCGACCCCTCGCAGGGCCTTCACGCTAAAAAAGACATCGCAGTCGCAGGCGGCAAGATTCGCGCCATCGAAGACTCCATCTCCGACAAAGACACCCACGACGTCATCGAAGCTGACGGCCTGCTGGTCACTCCGGGACTCGTCGATCTCCATGTCCACGTCTGGTGGGGAGTCGCTCACCTGGCCATCGAGGCCGATCCCGCATGCGTCTACCGCGGCGTCACGACGGCCATCGACGCCGGTTCGTCTGGCGCCAACACGGTCGCCGGATTCAACCGCTACGTCATGGAACAGGCGCACACCCGCATCATGGCGTTCTTGCACATCTCTGGCATGGGCCAGCTGGACAACGATATCGGCGAGTTGCAGGACATCCGCTGGGCGCGGGTGGACAAAGCGGTCGAAGCAGCAAAGCTTCATGCAGACCGCATCGTAGGCATCAAGGTCAGGCTCACGGACGCCATCGTCGGCAAAAACGATGTCGTCGCCATCAACCTTGCCTCTGAAGCGGCAAAGGAGATCGGCAAACCGCTCATGATCCACATCGGCGGCTCAGA
>JAJCYX010000253.1 GCA_029262715.1 Chloroflexota bacterium | reverse complement strand
GCACGAATGGATTTCACGTGCGGCTCGATCTCGGCGATCTCTTCCGGCTCAACCAGTTTCAGCCCTTCAACCTGGTTTGCGCTCCCTCGCTCAAGCAATGAATCGAGCCGTGGCAACTCTTCCTGTTTCGTCGCCATGATGAGCTTGCCGCAGGTCCAGACCGGGATGTCGTTTTCCTCGCAAAAGCGAGTCATCGATGCGCGGCCTTCGACACAGAATGCCGCTTTTAGCGAGCCGGGTTTGTAGTAGATGCCTGAGTGGATTACACCGGAGTTGTGGCCGGACTGCTGGGTCGCTTCGTGGTCATCTTTTTCTATGACTGCAACCTTAAGTCCAGGATGCTTTTCCAGAAGGTGCATTGCCGTTGAGAGGCCGATAATACCGGCGCCAACGATCGCCACGTCGTACTGTTTTCCGTCCAACGGACACTCCGAATCCTCAGGATTACTGGCGTCAAACGTCGAACCGTTGTTTACGGGTTCGTCAACGCCAACCACTGGTTAAAACGCTAGCACATATGGCCGCGATCAGGTGAGTCCAGTGTGTGTATTTGGCCGGTACAAAAAGTCCAGTTTTGAGGTGGAGAATGGCGACATCTATGGATGCAGGTTGGGCTCGCGCGAACGGTTCTGGATCGCGGTATGAACTGATCAAATCTCTCCAATTGCTCAATTGTGAGAGAATCGCCTTCCAGAGGAACATCGAGTCTTGTCAGATCGAAACAGGTTTGCCAGTTTCGCCAGATCAGCGGAGATGTAGTCAAGAGCAGAGTTCGAGTCCTCGTTGGCACACGTAAGTGCGCGTTCTTCCTGATGTCTGACGGCAAGCGCCGAGACTGGAAGGTGAACGGGCCGCACTTTCCGGGCCACGAAATCTTTCACATGAAGGGTGCACCGCAGGATCCGAACAGGCTCTATGCATCTCAATCCACCGAGTGGTTCGGCCAGCAGATCCAGCGTTCGGATGACGGTGGCGAGACGTGGCAGCCGGTCAGCAACGACTTCCAGTTTGCTGGCGAGCCCGGCACCCACCTCTGGTATGACGGCACGCCAAAGCCGTTCGAGTTCACCCGAGTCTGGCACCTTGAGCCTTCTCAGACCGACCCGGAAACGGTGTACGCAGGTGCGCAGGATGCCTCGCTATTTCGTTCGACAGACGGTGGAAATTCGTGGATCGAGATGGCCGGTCTGCGCACTCACGAATCTGCTCCTGAATGGGCACCCGGCGCTGCGGGCATGGGACTGCACACGATCATCGAGGATCAGAGCAATCCTGGCCGTTTGTTTGTTGCCATCTCGGCGGCTGGAGTGTTCAGGTCGGACGACGCAGGCGAGTCGTGGCAGGTCAAGAACAAAAACCTGACGTCGAACTTTCTTCCTGACCCGACCGCCGAGATAGGCCATTGTATTCACAAACTGGCGATTCATCCGGCAAGGCCAGATGTGATCTACATGCAGAAGCACTGGGATGTGATGCGCAGCGACGATGCGGGTGATTCCTGGGACCGTATCAGTGGCAATTTGCCGACCGATTTCGGGATGCCGATCGATGTTCATGCGCACGAGCCTGAGACGATTTTCGTGGTCCCGGTGAAGAGCGATTCGGAGCACTTTCCCCTGGATGGCAAGTTAATTGTGTACCGCAGCAAGGTTGGCGGGACCGATTGGGAGCCTATGACGAAGGGTTTGCCGCAGAAGGACTGCTACGTGAACATTCTGCGGGATGCTATGGCGGTGGATTCGCTGGACGAGTGTGGCATCTATTTCGGGACGTCCGGCGGGCAGGTCTACGTTTCTCCTGATGGCGGTGACAACTGGCAGACGATAGTGCACGACCTGCCGGGCGTGTTGTCAGTTGAGGTACAGACGCTGCCATGATCCGTGTGAAGCTACCACTGCACTTGCAGAGACTTGCCGACGTTGAGGCGGAAGTGCAAGTTAGGGTGAGTGGTGCTGTGACGCAGCGGTCGGTCATTGATGCGCTTGAGAAGGAATTTCCTGTCCTGGAAGGTGCTGTCCGAGACCGTTCTACTATGCGACGGCGTTCATTGGTGCGGTTCTATGCATCTGGCGAAGACCTATCGAACGATGACCCGGACAAGCCGCTGCCGAGTGAGGTGGAGAGCGGCGCTGAACCGTTCTTAATTGTAGGAGCGATTGCAGGCGGGTAGCGTCACACAGGGTTGCTGTGTTTTGTTCAGGCGCGAACGCCGGGTCAAGGCTAGAATCGTGCGGTTCAACCCCCTACACTCTCACCAAGCCAGTACACCTATGAATGACCTGCCTGCTCGCGAACGACTTGAGCCCCGCCCAATTTCAGCCACAATCTTCGTAACCTGCCTTGTTGACCAGTTCAAGCCGCAAGTGGGCGACGCTGTTGTTGAAGTGCTCGATAGCGAAGGGGTCGGTGTCGATGTCCCGCAAGCACAGACGTGCTGCGGCCAACCTGCGTTCAACAGCGGGTTTCGCAAAGAGGCTCGGGCTGTTGCGAGCCGATTCCTTGATGTGTTTGATGACCCGGATAGCGACGCGCCTCCAATCGTCTCTCCGTCTGGCTCTTGCGCCGCAATGGTCCGTAACTACTACTCGGTGCTGTTCCGAGATGACCCGGCTGAGCTTGAGCGGGCGAAGCGTGTTGCGGACCGGCTGTGGGAGTTCACCGAGTTCCTGGTAGATGGGCTCGGCTTGCCGGGAGGTGACGCTGCTAGGCCACGATCCGAACTCACAGAGCTTGCCCCAAGGAGCAATACTCCAGACCAACGGCCAACCAGCTCGGATGAAAAGAACGCAGCCAAGCTGCCTGTGCTGCCGCCCGTTGGGACCTATCACCGGTCCTGTCATGCGCTGCGAGAACTGGGCATCGATCGACAGCCAAACGAACTACTGGCAGCGATGGAAGTGGCAGAGGACATCAAACTCAACCCGCTCGAACGCAGTGAAGTTTGTTGCGGCTTTGGTGGAGCGTTCTCAGTGAAGATGCCGGACATATCGACCGCCATGCTCGATGAGAAACTGGACAACGTCGAGGCCTCAGGTGCTTCGAAACTTATTGCGGGCGACACCGGCTGCATCATGCATATGGAGGGCGGTTTGCGTCGTCGAGGCTCAGACGTGCAGGTGCTACATATAGCCGAACTACTTGCAGAGTCCGTCAAAACCGCGACCAAACATGCCGGACAGGCTCCGGAGAGCCAGGGAGCTGCGTTGTGAAACCGGTCACCAGCAACTTTCGAGACAAAGCGGCACAGACGATGGCCGACTCCAATATTCAATCGGCTCTCGAAAACGTCTACAACGGCTTCTTCAAGGCTCGTATCGCAGCGTCCGGCGCAACGGACAACTGGGAAG
>JAJCYX010000252.1 GCA_029262715.1 Chloroflexota bacterium | reverse complement strand
CGAGGCGAGACTTCTGGACGGCAGAAGACAGCGCTGAATGTAGCAGGTTGGAGCCGAGACTAGCTTTTCGCGGCTGACTGAACATCAGGCGGAGCGCAGGGGTTTCCGTCCGGCATCAGGTCTTGAGCTGCGAGTCGCTTCATCCTTGCATCGAAGTTGGCGCAGTCTTCACAAACCGATTCTGGAATCACGCCAAATTTCATCAGGATGCTGAACACCTTACAGCCCAGGCAGTAACCGAATACCGCTTCAAGGCTTGCGGCGAATATCAGTCCACCGAGAACGATGTACGAGATGCCGGTGAGGCCGAATCCGAAATGAAGCACGATGGCTGTGAGGCTAAATCCAACCCCGATGGCCGCTGCAAACCGTTTTGGCGGTCCGGCTATCGGCTTGTAAGGAAGTTTCAGCGCTGGGATCACGACTTTGAGCGTGATCTGCGCCATCGGGCTTAGTCGAGGTCCAGCCGCAACCCGAGCTACGAATCCGTAGAGAAGTGCAAACATGAGCCACGGAAAATCGAGTGCTATCGTGGCGGCGGCAAGTATCACTACGCCCGCGGCAACGGAGCGAGCAACGCTTTCGTTGATCGGGTTAGGGAAGCTGAAAAAGGGCTGTTTCTGAGCCTGTGTTCCGGTTGCAGTAGCCATCTATGGGTCTCTATCTCCAAATTGAGTATAAAAAAGAACCCTCGGCCGCATCGCTGGCTGAGGGTCTGTATTCAAATCGTGCTGCGCGCGTGCCTAGTTCGTTGACGACCTAATACAGGTGCAACAGAGGCAGTCGGCGTTGTTGTGGGTCTGAAATCTCATCTCTGGCGACAATATTACTCTTCTCGTCAACTATTCGTTAGATGTGTGTGCACGAGGAGGAGATTCGAGCCGAAATCGCCAGAATCGTAAAAGGTTTCACCTTGATCTGAACTGGCGTCCACTTAGATGAATGTCCGAAACGCAAAGACGCCGCAGATTTCTCTGTGACGTCTCTGTTAACTCTTGGGCGATTCGTCGACCGGGATTTGAATCACTTGTGGTTATATGGCCTTGAAGCCAGCACCATCGCCACCAGCCGCACGCCGCTTGTTTTCAGAGGTCACCGCGCATTCGAGGCAATCCTAACGCTAATCTGGAAGTTGGTTACGTTGGGGGCACAAGGTGGTATCCCTCTGGTTACCAATATTGCGGGTAAACACCGTTCCGTTGTCTGTTGAGAACACCACTCTGGTGAATGTTCGGTAATTCTTCGGTCAAACTGGATTCCCTCAAGCTTTGCCCGATAGCCGATCCTGATCAATTCGTGGATGTTGGAGCGGTGTTGGAGATCATGCCATTTCGGTGCATCAAGTGTGAGGATCGTTTTCCTAGACAACTCTCACAAGCATCCGACGCTGCACTGATCTTGATCCGTTTCTATGGTTTCAGGCATCGAGTTAGTGCCGGTTAATAACAACACAAGGGTGATCTGAACATGACCTTGATCAGCGTGGTATCGAACTGCAAGGAGACAGCCAGGCAGTTGGAGACAGTACTGCAAGATCGTGGACATGTTGTCAGGTCAATTACAGACTCTCAGCTTAGAGACGCTCAAAGATCGTTCGACCAGGGCGGAGACATGGAGACTGGTCTGTTTGTAGTTGATGTGGATTGCGATCCTATCGAGGCCACGGATCGAATCAGAACGATCTCCGAAGGAGCATCGACGGCGGCTTTACCGGTGTTGGTAGCTGCTTCGGCGGACTCAGAAAGAGAGATTGCCAGGGCATGCGCGTTCGGCGCAACCGGGCTATTACGAAAACCCTTTAGGACCGTGGAGACCGTGCCTGATACAGAAAGAGCGCTTGCTGCAGCTTCCCCGGCCTAATTGCAGCAGGCATGTTCTTGATTGCTCGCATCGAGGGGGTGCGGCCAGTCAGTATCTCCCGGCCTTTGTGCCGGTCTCCTCTTTCCGGCCAGCGGGGCCGGGCCAAAGTGTGAATTGTCTCCTTACGCTCGGCCCGGTCCCGCAATAAGCCGGTCTTTCGTTACTACGTCATGAAATAGTCGGAAGCATGATGTGTGACGGCCTGCTTGAATCGACGAATACCGTGTTCTGCGCTTTTTCGAAGCGCGTGTGGCGTCCAAGCGACTCTCCCGTGTTCGGGTTCACATCAAAGCGCGGGAAGTTCGATGATGAGATGTCCACGCGAATCCTGTGTCCTGCCACGAAGAGGTTAGAAATCGGTGGCAGCTCGATCTCGACCTCGTAGACCTCACCTGGACTCATCAGGCGTTCTGCATCGAACCCTTCTCGGAATCGCGCTCGGATTATCGAGTCAGCGAGCGGCAGATGAAATCCGTCCAGCCAGTCATCGGACGACGGATAGATATCGAGAAGTTTCGCCGTGAAGTCGGTGTCCGTTGCCGATGAGGAGATCCATAGCCGTACTCGTGGCGCTCCTGTGACTTCGATTGGAACTTGTAGCGGCTCCGACTCAAACGTAATCACATCCGCCCGGTCCTTGAGCAACGGGTAAGGCTCGCTGCAGCAAAGCAACTCTGGGCGCTCTTTCTGATGCATTGGACCGTCAGGTATGACTGATCTCATACGGGCACGCTGCGGGATGTACGCCGGGTCCAGACCCTCGTTCAGCGGCACCCACTCGTACATCCCGGTGACATTTGCGCCGATGCTGGGTGTTGGGTTCTGTGGGTCGTATGTCCAGGTGATCTCAGGCTCGTCGTCAGTGCCCGGGTTCACGGCCAACGAACCACCCGAGCGCAGGTACATCTTGGTCTCTTCGGTGCGAGCAAGTGGCCATTCCTGCTCCTCACGCCAGTTACCGCCGTGCTCGATGTGGCCTGCGGCGTTCTTTCGGCCTGAACCTCCACCCATCACGAAAATGCGCACAGGAGCAGTGTTCTCGGCATCCGTTTGCTCATCCTTCAGCCATCTGTCGAACCACTTAAGCCGTTCGGTGTTAAAGACCTGATCGCCCCACTTTGCACTCTCGCCAAACTCTACTTCACCTACAGATGTCGAGCCTCTGCCGCGCATCAATACATGGTTCCATGGACCGACTACAAGCTGCTGTGGAGTACTGTTCTGTTTGGTCATCGCCGTGAACTGCTCGGTCACATCAGCGGGGAACGGGTCATACCAACCGCTTGAGTAGACGGCCGGTATGTCAGCCATGCGGGCGAAGTGCTGCGAGTGGTCTAAGGACTCCTGAGACCAGAACTCGTTGTAGACGCCGTCATAGTAGTAATGGAACAGAATCTTCTGGAGGTTCGGCACCGCCGCGATCGGCGTCTCGCCGGGCCTTAACGGCTCTCTCAGAAGTCGCAGCAACTCACTACGCAAGTTCTCAGCGCCACGTTCGATCTTCTCCCTGGCTTCAGGGTTGTCTCGAAGCTCGTGCGAGTCGTAGCCATGTAGATACAGCGCTCCATACATCTGGAGGCCCATAGCACCGCCCTGTCTCGCCTCCCACTTGAAGGCGTTCGTGGGTGCGACGTCGACCCAGAGCGCTGCGAGGTGCGGAGGGCGTTCGAGAGACGCCATGTTCTGGACGATGCCGCCGTGAGATGCGCCCACCATGCCGACTTTGCCGTTGCTCCACGACTGATCAGCCGCCCATTCGATG
>JAJCYX010000251.1 GCA_029262715.1 Chloroflexota bacterium | reverse complement strand
CCATGGGTCCACCCAAAACTTATGAAGAAAGTGCTCGCTGCGCAGAATTCTGGAGGCAGGCAGGTCATTCAGACCTGGTCCCGGTCTTCCATGATCATGCCAGAGATGGTGAACCTGACCATTGGGGTTCACAATGGCAGGCAGCATGTACCAGTTCTCGTAACGGAAAACATGGTCGGTCACAGGCTCGGTGAGTTCGCCGCAACTCGAATGTTTCGGGGCCACCGCTCAGACAGGTCCAGCGCAGTTCGGTAGTAGATAAAATGACATTTGCACGTTCAAAAAACATAGGTATCTCGGCACAGAAGATGAGACTAGTCATCGACCAGGTGCGCGGAAGCTCAATCACCGAAGCTGAGAACCGTTTGATGTACATGACCAGTCCTGCTGCGGACGTCGTATTGCGGACCGTCAGGTCAGCCGCGGCCAACGCAGAAAATAACGACTACCTGAATCGAGATGACCTGAAGATCGTACGGATCACTGCGGATCAAGGGCCGGTACTGAAGCGTTTCATACCGAGGGCTCGCGGCAGGGCAGGGGCAAGAAACCACCCCTCATGCCACCTAACTATTGAAGTGGCAGAGGCAAGGAACAACTAATGGGACAGAAAACACACCCAATAGGATTTCGCCTCGGTGGCGTCATGGACTGGCAGGCGCATTGGTTTGCTCACCGTGGCGGCGAGTATCGGAAGCTGACTGCTGAGGATTATTCGATTAGATCACTCATCACCAAGCAGTTCGGTGAAAGTGGTGCGATTTCAAAGATCGAGATTGAACGCGGTCCACAGGACCTCGTGGTTACGATCAACACTGCTCGTCCGGGAATCATCATTGGCCGAGGCGGACAGCGTGTCGACGAGCTTAGGGCTGAGCTTGAGAAAATGACGGAAAAGCGCGCTCGCCTGAATATTCAGGAAGTACGCCAGCCTGAACTTGACGCTGCGCTGGTTGGCCGGAGCATTGCTGAGCAGATTGAGCGCCGTGTTGCTTACAGGCGTGCGGTCAGGCTTGCGATGCAGCGCACCATGCAGTCGGGCGCCAAAGGCATCAAGGTCGTCGTCTCTGGAAGACTCGGTGGAGCTGACATTGCCCGGACTGACAAGCAGATGGATGGTCGAGTGCCGCTTCACACGCTACGAGCCGAGATCGACTACGCAGTATCTGAATCGCACACAACTTACGGGACGGTCGGCGTCAAGGTGTGGATATACAGAGGCGATGTTGTTCCGTCAGCGGAGAACCTTCGTGCCAGGTCAATGGCTAGGCTTTCACTTGGGACTGCGCCTGAGCAGCAACAGCGGGGCGGTGGTGACGGCTCTGGCGGTCAGGGTGGTGGTGAAGGATCCGGTTCCCGACGTGGAAGAGGCGGTCGTGGTGGTTCGAGGGGCGGCGGTGGTCGGTCCCGTGGGGGATCTTCAGGTTCCCAATCGGGCAACTCTGCACCGAAGCCGGCTTCTGGCAGCGCACCGTCGGAGAGCAACTGATGTTACAGCCGCGCAGAACTAAATTTCGGAAACAGCACCGCGGTCGAATGAACGGCGCTCGGACCGTGGGTTCGACACTGGCCTTCGGTGACTACGGGCTAAAAGCGATTGGGCCAGGTTGGATCACAGCACGACAGATTGAGGCCGCACGGCGAGCCGCAACCGGTTACGTGAAACGTGGTGGCAAGATCTGGATCAGGGTATTCCCTGACAAGCCGGTTTCCGGTCGCCCAGCCGAGACTCGAATGGGTGGCGGTAAGGGCGCTGTCGACCATTGGGTTGCCGTCGTGAGGCGCGGTCGAATGATGTATGAAATGTCAGATGTTCCAGAAGATGTGGCTCGAGAAGCGTTGCGCAGGGCGGCACGGAAGCTGCCAATACCGACGACAATCGTGAGCCGACAGGACACTTTGTGATCCAAAATGCAGATTAGTGAAGTTAGAGAACTGAAGAACGAAGAATTGCAGAAAGAGCTCGACAGCTCCCAACGCGCGTTGATGAACCTACGGTTCCGTAGCGCGACGATGCAACTCTCAGATTTTACGGAGATCCGCAAGACGCGGAGGTCCATAGCGCGTATACACACGGTACTGCGCGAACGCGAGATTGTTGCCGAGATGAGCAATGATTAATAGATCAGAAGAACAGGTGGATTAGTTTGGCAGGTACCCGCAGAACGCAGCTTGGGACTGTCCTGAGTGACAAGAATGACCAGACGATTGTCGTCGGGGTCTCCTGGTTGCAGCGGCACAGGCTCTATAAGAAGAACCGGCGACGGCTAACCCGGTTGGTTGCGCACGACCCGAAAAACTCGGCGTCAACTGGTGATCGCGTCCTATTAGAGGAATCGCGTCCGGTCTCGCGCACCAAACGATGGCGGCTTGTAGAGATTGTCGAAAAGATAGATGTTGCCGAAGTTCAGCCTGCTGAGATAGACCGAATGCCGGGCGAGACGCTTGGTGATAACAACAACAGTGACGAAGAATAGGCCACAGGGCGTGCTCTGAGATGATTCAACGAGAGTCGAGATTAAAAGTAGCTGATAACTCCGGCGCGAAAGAGGTGCTTTGCATCAACATCGTCGGCGGTGGTTCGCGTAAGTCAGCGTCCCTGGGTGACATCATCACCTGTTCGGTCAAAGACGCACTTCCGGGTGGCACTGTTCGTATGCACCAGGTTGTGAAAGCTGTGATCGTGCGCACCTCGAAAGAGATTCGCAGACGTGATGGTTCGTACATCAGGTTTGATGACAACGCATGCGTTGTTCTTGGTGATGACAACAACCCTCGTGGTACACGCATTTTCGGCCCGGTAGCCCGAGAGCTACGTGACCGAGAGTTTATGCGGATAATTTCGCTTGCTCCGGAGGTTCTCTAACCGATGGCACAGCGAATAAAAAAAGGCGACACCGTTCTGGTGATATCTGGAAAAGACCGCGGTGTACGCGGTGAAGTGATCCAGATCAATACTAAAAAAGGTGTTGCGGTGGTTGAAGGCGTGAATGTGGCTACCCGTCACATTAAGCAGCAACAGGGCGTTGCCCAGACCGGCATCATGCACGGTGAGGCGGCGATCAAACTCGCCAAGTTGATGCTTGTAGATAGTGACACTCAACTCGCCGGACGGGCGCAGTTCAAATTTCTAGAAGACGGACGAAAAGTTCGGGTGGTTAAGCGTGGCAAACGCTCCTGAAGAAGAAATAAAAAACGAAGCAGCTGAGAACTCAGACAGTGCCAAGGCATCGGACGAGTCTAAGCCGGCTGAAGAGCCAAAAGCCGAGGCGAAGAAGCCTGCACGTCGTGCAGCTGCTAAGACGTCACGTGCCAAAAAAGAACCTGGAAAGACGGCTGCCAGCGCTAAGGTAGCAAAGCCGGAGCCTGCTAATGGCAGCACTCCCCGTCTGCTTGAGAGTTACAGGACCGAAGTACATCCGGTGTTGATGCGAGAATTTGGATACGACAACACGATGCGGCCCCCGCAGCTCAGCAAGCTTGTTGTAAACATCGGACTAGGTGAGGCCCTAACTTCGTCGAACGCGCTAAGTGCTGCTCTCGGCGATCTTGCAATCATTACTGGCCAGAAGGCTCGTGAGAACCAGGCTCGTAAGTCCATTGCAGCGTTCAAGTTGCGAGAAGGCCAGACGATTGGTGCATCGGTGACAATGCGCGGTACCAGGATGTGGGACTTCTTCGACCGGCTGGTCAATATCGCATTGCCCAGGGTTAGAGACTTTAGAGGCGTGCCACGCCAGGCATTCGACGGGCGAGGCAACTACACAATGGGGCTGACAGATCAGGCCGTCTTCCCTGAGATTGACTACAATCAGATTGACAAGCTCCGCGGATTGCAGATCATCCTTGTAACAACTGCTCGCACGGATGAAGAGGGGCGCAGGCTTCTCGAACTCCTAGGAGTTCCGTTCGTAAGAGTTGATGACCCGCGTTTGGTGGGAGTTTAGGTATATATGGCCAAGAAATCCTCGATCGAAAAAAACGAACGACGTAAGCGGATGGTGGCAAAGTACGCTGTAGAGCGTGCTGAGCTCAAGTCCATCGCTGAGAATCTCGGTCG
>JAJCYX010000250.1 GCA_029262715.1 Chloroflexota bacterium | reverse complement strand
AGGAGAGCCTCCACGGATCAGCTGGCCTTCCTCGACCACACGTCCGGATGAGGTCTTGATGCCTCCAATGTCTCGAACATTGAAGACGTTACTGAGCGAGATGGTTCTCGAATTCGGGGTCACTACTGGTGTATCCCTACGCCCCAGCCGGCTTCGCCCTGTATTTGGCGTACTTATCGTCGTTCACAAATTCGTCGATGATGATCTTTTCGCCGCCGAGGTCGTTCGAGATGTTTGCTGCGAGTACGGCTGCAAGTGAGTTGATGGAGCTTTCGAAGGTGTTACGCAGAAGCTCAGGCTTTCCTAGCGTCACACCTTCTGCGAACGCCTTCGCAAGATCGGTCGTGCTGCCTGCTCCCATCGCAGTGTCGTGCGGACCCGCCGAAATCACTCTGCGCACCTGCTCGATAGTCGGCTTATCTTCTGGTGGCCAATCGCCATCGAAGTGGTAGTCGACAAAGTCGTCTTCCAGCTTGATCGTGCCGTGAGTCCAAACAACGCAATCGAAGCGCCCGTTGTAGTACGAGCGAGCGGGTTTTGTGAAGATGATGGAGCCCATTCCACCCTTCTTGAAGCCGTAGTCAACTGAGTAGTAGATCGGGTTGTCGCCCTCTGCGTCCTGAAGCTCCTTAGGCCGTTCGACATAGTTCGCCCGCACCCACTCCACGTCGTCGTCAGACCAGTAGCGCATGATGTCCGTCTGGTGAATTCCTGCTTCGACAATTGAAGTTCCAGACCAGGCTTTGTTGGCTGTCCACACACGGTTCGCAGGGCCGCCCTGCTCTTCTGTATGCGTGTGCTTCACGCCGTGACCTTCGACGGCACCTTCGGCGATCATGGTCATCGAAGCGACCCATTTGTCGGCCAGGTAGTTGCGAATATCCGTGTAGCCGCGGTCGTGCCGCATCTGGAAACCGCACATCGACATGACACCGGCGCTCTTGATGGCTTCGTTCTGGCGCAGAACGTCGTCCAGCCACAGAGATTGGGGCTTCTCGTCGAAGATGTGGATGCCTTTGCCTGCTGCGTACTCGATCTCGCCGCGGTGCTGGTTTGGCGGCATCACGAACCAGATGGCATCGACTGAACCGCTATCGACCATCTCTCGCACTGTGCTGAACTTCTGGACACCGGTGTCTTTGTAGTCGGGCACAAAGCGGTTGATCTTGGAGGATTCGAGGTTTTCAGCGTACGGGTCAGCGAGTGCCGCAAGGTTGACCACTTCGTCTGACTGCAACTGTGTGAGCGAGTTGACGTGCTGCAGGCCTCGTTGGCCGATTCCGACAACTCCAACTCTGAGCGGTCCGGGCATGTTTTAGTGTCCTTTCGTGGACGGTGCATTCGGTTCGATGGGTTGTTGGTGGCGCGGCGTGGCCGAGGGCGAACGGCTTCGTCGCACCCTTCGATAAGAGCAAGCGAAACCGGGCGAGTTTACACCCGACGAATGAATGTCTGCGTGAGTCGTGTTTTGCGGGGCGCCTGAGCCAATCGCCAACCCGTTCATCGAGCATGGGTCAATGCAGTGGTACATTGGCGGCGAAGGAGATTTGAATCGTGGAACGATCTCATCATTACCTACCTAACAATCTGCCAGGGTATCGAAAAGCGTTGGTCAATCTCTCTAGACAGGAATTGATCGACGAACTCGAACGGCTAAAAGGCAGGAAGCTGGTTGCAGATCCCGGCACGCACTACACGATAGACAAAATGACCGGGTATGTTAATGACCGATTATCTGAGCTAACTCGACTCGAATCGCTGCGGGAGAAGTTTCAAAAAGAACCACCTGAACCATCTGAGACACGCGAATCGACCGCAACCATTGACGAGCAGCTGGCCGAATTTTTAGACCCTGAAGCTGATCGCCGGCAACCAATCAACAAACAGCCGGTGGAGAATCTCGACAACGAATCTGAGCTAGGTTCTTCTCCGGGATTCTTTAAGAGACTGTTTCGAAGAAGAAATTCGTGATTGTCAGTTGCCTAGTTGTTTGGCTCGCAATCTGACGGTTTATTTACAACATGCTGAGGCACGTCGAAGGCCTTAGGCGCTCCGAGAAAACCAATGCAAGTCACTGAAGTAAAAATTCTGTCGGCTGACCGCTTTAACTATGTGAAGGTCATGACCGATGAAGGGATTCACGGCGTCGGTGAGCTTCATCCGGCGTCTGGCACCGGCGGAACGCCGTTTTTGCCGCTGGCGGGCGTGAAGTACTGCGCTGAGTACCTGGTTGGCAAAGACCCGCTGCACATAGAGAAGCACTGGCAGCACATGTTCCGTCGGTGTCTGTTCCGTGGCGGCTCAGATGTCATGGCGGCCATCGGCGCTATCGACATTGCGCTGTGGGACATCAAGGGCAAAGAGGCCGGAAAGCCTGTGTACGAGCTCCTCGGCGGTCCGACGCGGGACAAGGTGAGGCTGTATACGCACCTCGGTGGCTCAACTCCGGCTGAGCTGGCGGAACAGGCGAAGGCCAGAGTTGCGGAAGG
The DNA here is from genome assembly GCA_029262715.1 of Chloroflexota bacterium. GTDB lineage: Bacteria > Chloroflexota > Dehalococcoidia > Lucifugimonadales > Lucifugimonadaceae > JAJCYX01. Next base: position 102 of record JAJCYX010000250.1, on the reverse strand, counting down.
TTTCACTGCGGTGCGGCTCTACCCGTTCGGCGACTTCGGCAAGTCCGACTTCGAAGAGGGTCTCGGGCTTGAGGATATGAGCTTTACCGGGATGCAGCACAA
>JAJCYX010000249.1 GCA_029262715.1 Chloroflexota bacterium | reverse complement strand
ACGCGGAGGTGATCGACGTCAGCGGTGCCACCATCATGCCCGGCATTATCGATGCGCACGCCCACCCCAAAACCGGAGCGGAACTCGCACCCGATCAGGAGTGGTCTATTGCTGCGAATCTGGCGTACGGTGTGACCACTACGCGCAACCCGAGCGGCACTCGCTGGAACGTGGCCTGGGGCGAGCTGATCGATTCCGGTGAGATGGTCGGCTCCCGCATTTATGCGACCGGGCCACCGCTCACAAGCAACAACGTGCAGGTGTCCAGCTACGAGGACGCGCTGCGTATCGTGCGGCACTACAAGCAGCAGGGTGTGAACTCGCTAAAGCAGTACCTGCAGCCGCGACGCATTCAGCGGCAGTGGATTCTACAGGCGGCTCATGCTGAAGGAATCAACACCACCAACGAGGGTGCGGCGGATCTGAAGATGGACCTCACCATGGCCATGGACGGATTCACCGGCATTGAGCACTCGCTGGGACAGGTGCCGCTCTACAAAGACGTCGTGACGCTGTACGCCGAAGCCAAGATCGCCTACACGCCTACGCTGGTCGTCGCCTACGGCGGGCCTGCCGGGGACGGGTACTGGCGCGCGCGAACCGACCTGGACAAGAACGAGAAGTCGGCGTTCTTCACCCCAACCGAGGTGATCGTGCGGACCCGCAGGCGCACGCTCGTCGTTGAAGAGGACTACAACTATCCCGCCATCGCACGGGGTCTTCGTGACATCGTGCGGGCGGGTGGTATCGGTGGGCTCGGCTCACACGGCCAGCAGGACGGAATCGCTGCCCACTGGGAGCTTTGGATGTTGCAGAGCGGTGACATGACCAACTTGGAGGCACTTCAGATCGCCACGATCCAGGGTGCCATGGCCATCGGGTACGAAGCCGATCTGGGCTCGATCGAAGTCGGGAAGCTGGCTGACCTGGTCATACTCGACAGCAACCCGTTGGACGACATCCAGAACTCGACCGACATCCGCTACGTGATGAAAAACGGTGAGCTGTACGAAGGCGCGACGCTCGATCGCATTTGGCCGAGTGCGAGGGCGTTCCCTGTACCACACTGGGTGACGGAGCGTGAGGCGTTGGAAGCGTTGCGCGGAAGAGATTAGTCAGGCGGCACACAAAAGAATGGAGACCAGAGATGCGCCCTCATAATATGATCGCCCGACTTGTATTCATTGGAACGTTGCTGGGGCTGGCCGCCGCGCCGCTTGCCGGGCAGTGCTCCGAATGTGTGTTCCCGGGAGCCGAGTGGGAACGCCTCCGGGGCAGCGGACTTGCTGCGGCTGGATGGGATGCGGAAGCGTTGCAGGGCGTCAGCGATTTTTTAGCCGACTTCTCGAACTCCACCGGGGTCGTGGTGGTGCAAAAAGGCCGTGTGGTCTACACGTTCGGCGATGTTGAGGAGCTTTCGTACCTGGCATCCGTGCGGAAGAGCATCTTGGCCATGCTCTACGGTTACTGGGTCGAGAACGGCACCATCGACCTTCAATCGACCATGGAGGACATCGGTGTCGACGACATCGGTGGACTTCTGCCGATCGAGAAACAAGCACGGATCGAACACCTGATTACCGCACGATCTGGCGTCTATCATCCCGCTTCCAACAGCGGAGACAACCTGGCCGATGCGCCGGAGCGCGGGTCCCAGCAGCCTGGCAGCTACATGCTTTTTAGCAACTGGGACTTCAACGCCGCGGGAGCCGTCTTCGAACAACTCACCGGACGCGACATCTACGACGAGGCGCAGGCCCAGATCGTGATTCCGATTGGATTCCAGGACTGGGACCGTTCTGTCCATGAGAAGAGCGGTGATCTCACCGTCTCGAGGAACCCCGCCTATCACTTCCACATGTCCACCAGGGACATGGCGCGAATCGGGCATCTCATGTTGAACGAAGGCAACTGGGACGGGCGCCAGGTGATTTCGCAGGATTGGGCGAGGCGCATTGTGAGCGTCGTTACAGCGCTCGAAGAAATGCATCCGCTCAGTCGTCGTGATGGTTACTTCGGCTATGGGTACATGTGGTGGTTGTTCGATGGCCCCAAGGCGACTGGACCGTTCGAGGGGGCGTACACCGCCCGCGGCGCCATCGGCCAGTGGATCACCGTATTTCCGGCAATCGACCTTGTGATCGCACACAAGACGAATTCTGTGTACCGACGCACGACCAGTTGGGCGTCATGGCATAGGATGATCGAGTTGCTTTTCGAGGCCGGTGGCGTGGAGATGTCGGGGGCGTATCCCTGGGGCTGAGGACTAACCGGACTGAATCGGCCACCACGGTACCAGACTATCCGTCTGTGGGAATCATTTGGTCCATCGGACTCTGGATGCTTCCAAGGTGGCGGCGGGAGACATGGGTGTAAATTTCCGTGGTCCGAACGCTGGCGTGGCCTAGCAATTCCTGGATCAAGCGGAGGTCGATTCCACGCTCCAACAGGTGCGTCGCGAAGGTATGGCGCAGAATGTGTGGCGTGAGGGGCTTGATGATACCGGCTCGCTCGCGAGCCCGAGCCGTGACCTTCTGGACGCTGCGTTCGGTCAGGTGTCTGCCAGGCCGACCGCCAGGAAACAGCCAACGTCCGGGTTGCCGATCTTTCAGGTAGACGTCCACGAGGGAGAGGGCCTAAGCCGGTGGCGAAGCTGGTCATTGCCCCGGCTGCTGCCGGTGACCTCGACCTACTCATCCGAAAACTCAAACATCGTCACGATCCAGGATTCGCGAACTGCCCTGTCCGCAACCTCGCTCCGTTGAGCCACGCTCCGCTTGATTGACTTGACCCGAGGCAAGCCACGTTACCATATTGGTAAGGCATGTTGCCATGATGGGAACAGCTTGATTGAGGAAAGCCGTTGCGGGTCATCTCTAGGAAAGCCCTACGCGAGTTCAGTGAGAGGCACGCGGATGCGAAGGTGCCACTCGACGCATGGTATCGGATTCTGAAGGGGAGAGAGTATGGATCCCCGCATGAACTCCGGGCGGACTTCCCGACAGCAAGTTTTCTTGGGGCACGCCGGACTGTCTTCAACATCGGTGGCAACAAGTATCGGCTGGTGGTCGAAATGCGGTATGATCTTGGCCGGGTATACGTCCGCGAAGTGCTGACTCACGCGGAGTACGACCGAAAATCGATTGAGGGCGCGTTGTGAGACTGTGCGAGGAGGAATGATCGTGACTACTGCTCTTTTGGATTTCTCGAAGCCTCACGTCCTGCGGGACGAGATCGAGTACGAAGCAGCC
>JAJCYX010000248.1 GCA_029262715.1 Chloroflexota bacterium | reverse complement strand
GGTCTTTGGACGACGGGGCCAACGACAAGGGTGCTGAGATCAATCTTTCGACTGCCAACCAGGAAGATGTCCAGAGTTTCCCTGAAGCAGACGTCAACGGCGCTGCCGCTCTACTGCTACGTCAGTTGCAGAAAGACTCGGTTGCGGGTGGATTGCCACCACAGGCATTCGGACTACTCGAGACTCCACTGTCTTCAGTGGCCTTGCGTCAACTCGGTAATAACCTCGAACATCGCGTGCTTCCTCGGATGCGAGCCGTGGCGCGCTGCATTGAGGGTTGCCTCGAAAACCTGGTGGCGCAGTATGAGACAGGCGGGTTCAATCCAATAAGCGTCTCCGGCCGCAGGTTCGACAATCACAGATTCGCCAACAGGATGATCTCGCCCGAAGACATCGCCGGTCACGACCCGGTCGAAGTGACGATGTCACTGGCCCTACCTGAAGACGAGGTCACCAGGTGGACCGTCGCCCAGATGGCGATGCAGCCGACTCTGAATGGCGAGCCTCTCGCTTCACTTGAGTGGGTGCGTGAACGTGTGCTGAAAATTCAATCACACCGACAAGTGCAGGCTCAGAATCGAGAGGCACAGGCCTTCTCTCAGGACCCGCTTGCACAGGCGATGGGCATGTTCCTTGCAGCGATCAAGGATGGTGACCATGCGCTGGCTGCGATCTGGTTCGACAGGTTGCAGGTACTGCATCTTCAGCGTCAGGTCGAAGGGCAGTCGGCCGTGCGCCAGTTGATCGCGGATCACTCGGAGAACGTCGAACAAGGTTCACCGAGAAGCGGCTTGCCGTCACTCAATTCGTTGCTTGGCGACACTTTGGGCCGTCACTCTGCGTCAGGTGAGCAGACAACTCTGTTCAGCCCGAATCCGGTAAATGAGGTGCCGAGGTTCAACCACGCGCTCAATCCCGCCAATGGCGCGGTCCCGTTTGCCCAGGCAGCAGGAGTTGGAAGCGAACCGAACGCCATGCCAGCAAATGCAGCTGAATCTGGCAGCGGTCAATCGGTCTCGTTTTCAGGTCTAGTTGGCGCAAACGGCGAGCCGCTCACCGGTAATGTGTCCTGATCTGCCCGGTTCTCTGCCGAAATTCGATTCACACTAGACGACTACGTGGTGCGGAGGGTAGTGATGTTTTTCAATGTATCTGTCCCTGGATTAGGCGACATCTTTGTAGAAGCCGGCAACGAATCGTCAGCGGTTGTAGCTGTACAACAATTTCTAAACCGCAACCGAATCCGTCTTGAGGATGGCGATACGGTCGACAGTGTGAGTGCGGTCGACGGGGACCAGATCGCAGATGGGCTCCTGCTCAACGGCAATGGTGTGCCAATCCCTCTTGAGCAAACAAAGGTGTCACCCAACGGCCAGCGACTGTTCAGGTTTGATGTGCCAGTTATTGGGGACCTATTCGTCGTAGCGGACACCCTGAGCGAGGCGCAGATTGCCGGGCAGGAACACGTTGCTCCCTTCGCTGAAAGTACGGGATTTCCTGTCGGATTTCAACTGGGATCACCGGAAGCCGTTGACTTGAATGAGCTTCCAATGAACGCTGATCCCAACTTTGTGATCGACTCGACTGGTGCGATCCGCGATGATCTGCTGGGAGGCTTCGACCCTTCGGTTGCGAACAATCTGGTACTTCGGACAGAGCCAGGTAGCGGTGATCAAGGCACTTCGACGCAGTTGACTCAGAACGTCAGCAGCCTCTCGATTTTCGTTGGAAAGATCGTGGGCGAGAACGGTGTGCCAAGGTTTTTGCGAGTCGCTTCGACGAGTACCGATCAGGCTAGGGCGATGCTTGAATCGGTATTCGGTGCGTCGGTAATAGTCCAGGTAGTGAGTACGCCAGAGTTCTTGTTTGAGAACGACCCTGATTTCCAGAACTTTATTCAAGAAAGCGGCTTCCTTGATCTCGAATCCTTTGTCAGAAGTCTTGAGCTTATTAATGTGCCACCACTGGCTTCCGAAGATGATGATCCGGACGACGACACCACCACTAACGACCCGATCTCAGAACTGCCGGTAGATGTGCAGTCGTTTCCGTTCGCCAGTTTCCAGAACGCCGTCGCTGGTCTCGGCCTTGATCCGGAGGGAGTGCTGGGCAGCACGATTAGTCAAAGATTCAATGCATTGGCACCAGCAGCTCAGATCGGTTCGCTGACCGGCACGGTGGATCCGATCGGGCAGGACCCTGGAGCACTGGAACAGTTCTTTAGTGATCGATTCGGGGATCTCGATCTTGCCGCGGATACCTTTAGAGACCTGCTTGCGGGCACGACTGGTGGTGATCTGAGCGCTGACCAGCTTCTCTCTTTCCAGGCGCTGCTAAACCCTGACATCGCGACCGGTCGTGGCCGAGGCGATGCCGCTGATGTCTTTCGCCTTGCGCGGGCGGCAGCAGCAAATCGGTTCGGTTCATTTGTGGCGTCGAGACTGTTGCCCTCAAATGCTCGTCTGTTCCGTGAGCTAGAACGACAGCTTGCAGAAGGTGACCTGGACCTGGATTTCCTGGAGTTCGCCAGGCAGCAGAATCTGTTGCCGGTCTGATTCGCCTAACTGTCAATCAATACACGCTCATGAGCAGAAAGTAGGCGAACGAATGGTCAATCAGCAGATCGCAACTCAGGACGACGGCTTCGACGACTCTCTATTAGATCCGAGTATTCAAGAAGCGTTCCTGCGGCTCCTCGAGGGGACGGACATCGGCGAGCGAACACTTTTTCAGTCGATCTCGCCGTTTGCTGACACGCCAGGACTGGACCTTCAGTTCCAGGGCTTATTCACACCGACGTTCAACCGGTTTCTTGGAGCACTGGGCGACCAGATTCGTTCCGGAGATGAGCCGACGCTGACATTCAACCAGTTCCTGACGGAGCAATTTGATCCTCGGCGCGCCCTACTGCAGTTGCCCGGCAACCGAACTGACGTCGCAGCGGGTGGAACTGTGTTCAGCCTCTAGCCGTTGCGTGAGAAACGTTCCGGCGTAGGCGTGAACACGGCATTCTGTTCCATTGGGAACATGGGCCTTGCGCAGATGGTGTGGCCGAGCGAAGGCAGGTTGGCTGAAGTCGAGCCAGGAGCATCGACGTTGAGATTGGCTTCGACCCAGTCGTTGTAAAATTGTGGCTCGCAGTGTGGCGATTTCACGACCGTAGAGTGGAAGTCTTTCGGGTCGAGCCCATTCACGAAGAACAGCGATCTGTCCACATGCATGACCGGAATTTCGGTCACGACAATCGTGTAATTACCGCTTCGTAGCACAGCCGTTTTTCCAGGCGTCTGTTTGAACACCCACGTTTCAAGATCAAACGGTGCGTCCGAGAGTGATACAACTTCGAAATCCATTTCGATCGGTGTATAGCGAGGATCGAGTGAACCTCCGCACTTTGCATCGATGTGAGCTCCGACTCCTGCTTTATGTGCCTGTTCTGCCAGCGTCGGCTCACAGATCGGCGCGAGAACGGTGTGCGGGTAGTTCTGACGGACCATTTCAGCGACTATCGCGTTTGAGTTTCCTGACGCCCCTGAGCTTGTGGCGTCTGCGGCGTCAGTAAAGGCGATCGGCCCTGCCATTTTTGCGGCTTGCTCGACAGCTTCTTCGAGACC
>JAJCYX010000247.1 GCA_029262715.1 Chloroflexota bacterium | reverse complement strand
GCGAACACCGACAGGTTTGACACCTTCGTTGATGATTCGTAATAGCAGGGTAGCTGCGCGTTTTCCAGTGTCCGCAAAATCCACATGCGGGTAGGTGTGATAGGAAACAACAGCGTCAGCGTGCTTCATCATCCGTTCGGTCAGGACACCGTGCAGATCGAGTGAAATCACAATCGGCAGGTCCTCGCCCAGAACCTTCCGGGCCTCTTGAAGCAGATACCCTTCCGGGTCCAACTCCTCATGCGTGCCCATCGAACCATGAAGCCTGAAGTACGCACCGTCGATCTTTCCTGCATGAGGTTTCAGGGCATCGACGAACTCATCGGCCATACGCATGAAATCTGCATGGGCAAGCGGCCCCGCAGCATCACCTCCTGCGTGCCAGGCCGGAACTACCTCGCAACCGCTGGATTCGAGAACCTCCAGGGCGCCTCCGTACTCCGCGTTCTTTCCGCGACTTTCGGTGACCAGTTCGTCTCCGCACAGAATGTTGAAGAAGTCGTAGTGGCATTCGACCGGATTAAAGGTCGAAATCTCCTGCATGAATCCGGCCAGAAGGATTTTCGGCATCAGTGTTCCTCGATAGCATTTGGGGACAGCATTCGGCTGATCGAAGTCGCGATTGTACCGGCTGTGTTGCGCGACCAGAGTCTGCTATCGAACGAACATGGTGTTCGGTGTGCAACCTTTGGCTACAGGGAACCGAAGCCGATCGGCTGTGAATAGGAAAGCTGTGGATACCAGTCGCCGCGTCCTTCAGGTGTGACATCCAGAACGTTCCACAGCGGCCAGATCATGTCCACATGTCGCATGTTCTGACCCGGTTCAGCATCAGCGAATGCCATCTCACTCCCCCAGAAATGCCTGAACCCGGTCAAGGTGTCGTTGTCACGGGTGAAAACATTCACCATCGTCTGCTGATGGCCGTCCACCTCACCAAAGTAGTCAGTGTTGTAGCTGTTGCCCGCGGAAGAGAGCAGGCGCAGGTTGCTCCAACCCCTTGAATCGGCATGCGTTCGGATCTTGTCGATCGGATTCTTCGCTACAACGACTACGCCAATGCGCTCCCTGAGATCGGTCATCTGTCCATTCAGGCTGTCCAGTAGCGAGGTGCACATTGGGCATGCTTCATCCATCTCGGGGCCGTACATGAAGCTATAGACAAATAGTGTGTCCTTACCGGGCGGCAGAATCTCGGAAAACCGGGTCTGCGTCCGTGAGCCGTTCAACACCTCGTCAAACATGTAGTCTTCCTTGAGCGTTCCTCCAGCCGGCAGCTCCCGACGTCGCCTCGCGACATCCTCCACCTGCCTTCTCAAGGCGATCTCAGCTTCGAGTAGCTTCTCTCTGGCAGAGCGGTAGTTCTCGCTTTCGTTTGGATAGCTGACTCGAACCATAGTGACACTCCATTGCAATAAAACAAAACCATATGGTTAACTATTATTACACAGCGGGGTCGAATGCGGTGAAAATTCGGCGTCGAGTGTCTAAATTGGGCGTCTTGCGAGGCTGAACGATTGCCCGGTTGGTCCCCCGGCCGGTTGTGTTGCGAGCCAGAGAGCCAGCGGTGCGACTTCATCTGGTGACTTAACACGTTCGCTGGGAGCGAAGGGCGGCGGGCCACCAATCTTCATGATCTCTTTCGTGGCATCGGTGGCGACCGGTCCCGGTACAAGTTCGTTCACCTCAATGCCCTTGCTCCACAGCTCCTCGGACATGCACTGGGTCAACATCCATGAGCCTGCTTTGCCGACCCGATAAGAGGAGTTTGAATCACCGGCGCGGTGGCCCATACCAGATCCGACATTGATGATCTTCCCGCCACCACTGTCGATCATTAGAGGCGTGAAGAATCGGCTCACCAGGTAGACACCATCGATGTTCAGCCGGACAGCCGTGACCCAATCCTCGATGCTCGATTCGAGGATGCCTGAACGGTCGGTCGCTCCACCTGCATTGTTCACCAGGACATCGAGACGAGAGAAGCTATTCGAATATTTCGCAGCTGCCTGCTCTACCGCCGATCGATTGGTTACATCAGCCGCTATGGCGATAGCTTTTCGCCCCAGGCGTTCGATCTCCCCGGCGACTGATTCAATCTCGGCTGCGGTCCGTGCAAGCACACAAACATCTGCGCCGGCTTCTGCAATGGCTATTGCAATTGACATGCCGATACCTCGACCACCTCCGGTTACGAGTACTACTTGACCTGATAGCGGCAGACCTGGCTGAGGCATTCCAAATTCCTTACTCAGAGCTGGGTTGTTCTCGGGTTAATGGATGACAGTACAGGGTTGAAGATATTGGCATTCTTGCTGAGCATCAATAGCAGCTTAGTCGTGATGTAGTGCCATGGTGCCTGGTCGAGGCGTTAGCCGAAATCCGGCCATCAACTGAATGCGTGGACCAATGACCCCTGGTGATGCGAAAAAGCAGATTGGACGAAAATACGGAACGACTCGTAAAGGTGCAATTCACCCGAGCGATCCTGAATCTATGGCCGTAGATATCCAGGTGCCTGATAACGCCATCGAAGACGAATCGTGTTTGAAAGGAGCGGTCCACGGCCTGTATGTGCCAACGATCGACGAGATTAAAAGTGAGCTGTGGTGGATTGCAACCGGTGAAGGCACCGAGTCATCACGCGTATCTGCGTTGCGTGCGCTAGCCGACATCATGGGACTGATGAAGCCGAGCCCGCCCGATTTTCCGGAAGGGATGACGGCGCTGCTGGACGCTCTTGCGGAAGGGCTCGGCCCGAAGGCATAAGCACTTCCGACACGAGCCTTATGTCATCGAACAGCAGCATATGTGATTGGGTCATCTATTCAAGTTTTGATCTCAGCAACGCAATTATTCTTCGACCAAAATCTGCGAACTCGATATCGCCGTGCTCCGTAGCCCACGAAACCGTCCCAACTGCATTGCAGAGCGAAATTAGTTTCAACTGGTGCTCCTCGACAGCTGTCGGCGACCGGCCATACCCGTCGAAGAACTCTGTCTTTAGCCGAGGCTCTTTCAGCCAGTGATCGAATGCGACACGTTGGACATCTTCCAGCCAGTACCCCGCTCTTGCGCGCTCCCAGTCGATCAGCCCGAGCGAAATATTCGCACCGGACCTGTTGATCAGCCAGTTGCGGGGCGAAAAATCAGAGTGGGTCGGAACCAAAGACAACCCTTTGAACAGGTGATCTCCCGCGGAGATTCGTTCGAGCCATCCAATAATCTCTGAGTCCAGATACGGCACCGCCAGCTCAAGATACCTGTCCCAGGTTTCCTGATCATAGAGCCGTGGGGCTCCCACATCGTGCGCATCAACATCAAGTTGATGAATCTGAGAAGCCAGTTGGCCGGCGGCTCGATGCATCCTCAACTGGTCATCCAAACTGACTTGAGCGTCCTGCATGATCTCTCCGGGCACTTCGGTCAGTATCAATGCACCGAGTTCCGGTGAATCGGCAACAAGCTCAGGAGTGTGCCATTCGAAGTCCGTACGAAGTTTTGGAATCCACTCTGTGTAGACGGCCAGTTCGGTTACGTACAGTCGGCGCTCTTCATGACGCTTAAGGTAGAACACTCCGCCGTTACTGGGAGTCAGTTTCTGAGTGGTCGACTTCCGCCCGAAACTCCGAGAGAAGTCTTCAACCTTCAGAATTGGACCGAGTGTGCTGACGGTAAAAGCACGAAGCTCTTCGTCATTGTTACTTTTGTCTTTCGTGGTCACAGTTGAAGCCTACGATCACTGCGCTACGAATCTGCCTCATGATCGACCGTGATGATCTTTGCTACAGCGTCTTCGAGATCGGTGGCTCTTACCGTTGGTTCCCTGTCGAGAGCTCCGGTCACCATACCCGGACGGGCCACGAATGCTGCTTTCCACCCCGCCGCAATGGCGCCGGTCGTGTCCCAGTTGTGAGCGGCGATCAGCCACAAACTA
>JAJCYX010000246.1 GCA_029262715.1 Chloroflexota bacterium | reverse complement strand
TTGTCGGCACATCCGCTTGAGTCCAACTCATTTCGAAGAGCCTTCTGTCACAAACACTTGTTTTTGGCAGCCGCCGATTCTGGCCTATCGCGCATCGTTGGCGCGCCGACCTGGGTTTTTGACAGGCAGCCGTCGTAAAGTGCTCTCGCTGACCCCTAGCGCAGTCGCCACGGCGGTGATCCCGCCGAGTTCCTGGACAGCCTGGACCGCACGCGCCTGCCCAAGCTTGCGCCGTTGCCGGTCGAGCCGCCTCCCTTTCTGGACCGCTCGGCTGAGGCCGTCTTTGACCCGCGACCGGATCGTTACCCGCTCCAGCTCCGCGCAGACCATCGACATGTGGACCGCGGCCTTGCCGAGGAGTGTCCCTGTGTCGAAATGCCGCTCGTGGGATGGGTTGAAACTCACCCTGAGGGCCTCGAATTCCTGAAGCGCCAGAGCGCCATCCACAACCGATCTGCACGCCCGGTCGATCCTGAGCACTAGCACCGCTTTGAATCTTCGGCGGCGCACCCACTGGCGTGATCGACGAACGATTCCGGGTCGTAGGCGAGTTCATCTGCTAGGTGCGGTAGCGGCAGGAGTTCAATCTCGGGATTCTGACCCATTGTGGCGGGAATTCACCCGAGCAAAGAAGGCACAATACCCAGTTGTTCGATCGGTAGTCACCGACTTGTCCGTTCTTGTCTAAGCCACAGCATTTGCTTGTACTAGGCGCACAGCGCGTCGTATCGCATCAGCACCGAAAATTCGAACTACCGAGTGGCCCACAGTGCGGACATCTTGTGCCGGTCTGAGCGACGAACCGGCCACGGCTTGCGCCCGCTTTCCTCGAAACTAGCTCAGAGTTCCGTACCGCTTCCGTTCTGGATTCAAGCGTCACGTTTGCATCTCCTACAAAACCACATCCAGTAACCCAACGAGGCTCCAGTCTTACTTTGGTAGCGTGGACTTGGACAGACAACGCGGGTGGCAGGGATAGCGCCTAGCCATTTTGCGTGGATGCTATTCTACCCGTGCTCTAAATCCGTGCTCTAAATCATGATGGAATGGATCGAACGAGGACGGGATGATTTCAGCCGAACGCCAGCTCGAAGAGTTGTTCATTGATAGGCTCGCGGATCTCAAATACGAGTACCGCGACGACATCCGCGATCGCGGAGCCCTCGAACGCAATTTCCGCCAGAAGTTCGAAACGCTCAACCGCGTCAACCTCACAGATGGAGAATTCCAGCGACTCCTCGACGAGATTGTCACACCAGACGTATACGAAGCAGCACGGTTGCTCCGTAACCGGGAAGCGTTCACCCGTGACGACGGCACGCCGCTCAACTACACACTCGTGAACATCAAGGACTGGTGTAAGAACTCGTTCGAGGTCGTCAATCAACTCCGCATCAATACGGACAACAGCCATCATCGCTATGACGTCATGCTCCTGATAAATGGCGTACCTGTGGTTCAGGTTGAGCTCAAGACACTTGGGATCAGCCCCCGGCGGGCGATGGAGCAGATCATCGACTACAAGAACGACCCTGGAAACGGATACACCAGGACGCTTCTGTGTTTCATCCAGCTCTTCATCGTCAGTAACCGAACTGATACTTGGTACTTCGCCAACAACAACGCACGGCATTTCGCCTTCGACGCTGACGAGCGGTTCCTTCCTATTTACCGATTTGCTGCCGAGGACAACTCAAAGATCACGTACCTCGACGACTTCGCTGTCAAGTTTTTGGCCAAATGTACGCTCGGTCAGATGATCAGCAAATACATTGTTCTCATCGCCAGTGAGCAGAAGCTGATGATGATGCGTCCATACCAGATCTACGCCGTCAAGGCCATCGTCGACAGCATCGATCAGAATTGTGGTAACGGATATATCTGGCACACGACCGGCTCGGGCAAGACGCTCACTTCGTTCAAGGCCTCGACGCTACTCAAGACCAACGAAAGCATCCACAAGTGCCTCTTTGTCGTCGACCGTAAGGATCTTGACCGCCAAACCCGCGAGGAGTTCAACCGGTTCCAGGAGAACAGCGTCGAGGAAAACACGAACACCGCTGCGCTGGTTCGTCGTCTCCTGTCCGACGACTACGCTGACAAGGTCATTGTCACGACGATCCAGAAGCTCGGGCTTGCCCTGGACGAGAACAGTAAGCTTAAGACTGCTCAGGGGCGGACGACGTTCAAACAGCAACTTGAACAGCTCCGCGACAAACGGATGGTCTTCATTTTCGACGAGTGTCACAGGTCACAGTTCGGCGACAACCACAAGGCCATTAAGGACTTCTTCCCGAACTCCCAGCTCTTCGGTTTCACCGGTACTCCGATCTTCGAGGACAACGCGACGGTCAGGCAGATCGAAGGAGATGTCGCCACCTTTCGAACCACCAAGGACCTTTTCCAGAAGCAACTTCACGCCTACACCATCACCCACGCGATCGAGGACTTGAATGTCCTCCGCTTCCACGTTGACTATTACAAGCCAAAGGACGGCTCTGCCCTCAAGCCCGGTCAGGCGCTCACCAAGCAGGCGGTCGCCCAGGCCATCCTCGATAAGCACGATTACGCAACCGGGGACAGACGTTTCAACGCGTTGCTTGCTACCGGTTCGATCAACGACGCCATCGAGCACTACCAGGCATTCAAGATGCTCCAGGCCGAGCGTCAGGCAACCGACCCCGAGTTCGTTCCTCTCAAGATCGCCGCCGTCTTTTCGCCACCTGCGGAGGGTAATAAGGACGTCCAGCAGATCCAGGAGGATCTCCCCCAGGAGAAGGAGGACAACAGGCACGACCCCGAAGGCAAGAAGACCGCGCTTAGGGCCATCATCACCGACTATAACCAGCAGTACGGCACGAACCACGACATCAACAATTTCGATCTCTATTACCAGAACATCCAGCAGCGCATCAAAGATCAGCAGTTCCCCAACCGCGACCTACCCCGCAAAGAGAAGATCGACGTCACGATCGTTGTCGACATGCTCCTCACCGGCTTCGACGCCACATACCTCAACACGCTCTACGTCGACAAGAACCTCAGGCACCACGGCCTAATCCAGGCCTTCTCTCGCACTAATCGCGTCCTCAACGCGACCAAGCCCTATGGCAACATCATTGACTTCCGCAACCAGCAGGACAGCGTCGATACTGCCGTCGCTCTCTTCTCCGGCGCCCAGCCCGACCAGGCCCGCGAGATCTGGCTAGTCGATAAAGCCCCCGTCGTCATCGACGACTTTGCCAAGGCCGTCGCCGACCTTGGCAAATTCATGCAATCGCAGGGGCTCGAAGCCAAGCCCGATCAGGTGAACAACCTGATGGGCGACGACGCCCGTATCCAGTTCATCAAGCGGTTCAAGGAAGTCCAGCGCCTCCAGACCCAGCTTGACCAGTACACCGATCTCACCGACGCGCAGCGGGAGCAGATCGAGGAAACCCTTCCTTTAGACGACCTCCGCTCCTTCCGTGGTGTCTACCTCGAAATCGCCCAGCGGTTCAAGGAGCAGCAGGGCAAGCCCGTCGGGGGCGGTGAGCCGGACAACCCCGAGGTGTATCAACTCGACTTCGAATTTGTCCTCTTTGCCTCAGCCGTCATCGACTACGACTACATCATGAAGCTGATAGCCAAGTATTCGGGGCAGGACCCGAAAAAGCTCACGATCAGCCGCGAGCAGCTCATTGGCCTAATCCAGTCCGACGCCAAATTCCTTGACGGACGAGAGGAGATCACCGAGTACGTCCGCTCACTCAAGGAGGGCGAAGGCCTCGACGAAGCCGTTATACGCGCTGGTTACGAACGGTTCAAGGGCGAGAAGCAGGCTAAGGAGATTGCCGATCTCGCTCAGGCCCACGCTCTGACGATCGAGTCGCTCTCGGCCTTCGTCGAGACCATCCTCCAGCGGATGATCTTTGACGGCGAGCAGCTCACCGACTTGATGGAACCGCTTGGTCTTGGGTGGCGCGAGCGCCGCGAGCGTGAACTGGCTCTCATGGCCGATCTCGTACCGATGCTAAACAATCGAGCCAATGGTCGCGTCATCTCGGGGCTCGACACCTACGAGCAAGAGGGAGCGCGATGACAGACACTACGCCGTCACGCTTGATGCCGAAGCTGCGGTTTTCGGAGTTTAGGGGTATGACGGGTTGGTCCAAAAGGCCGCTTGGAGAAGTAGTCACACCAATCGTGCGTGAACGGAAGAAGCCCACAGTTCCATACACTGGGCTAGGTATTAGAAGCCATGGAAGGGGGACATTTCGAAAGGAACTTGAGCAGCCCGAGAAAATATCGATGGAGCGGCTTTACGAGGTTGATAGCCATGACCTCATAGTCAATATCACTTTCGCATGGGAAGGTGCGATTGCAATTGTGCGACCAGAAGACGCCGGAGCGCTGGTCTCACACAGATTTCCCACCTATCAGTTTGACCGGAGCGCAGTGTTATCTGAGTTCTTCCAGTATCCAATTCTTGATAAACAGTTCATTTATAAACTTGGCGTATTCTCACCAGGTGGTGCTGGGCGAAATCGCGTACTGAACAAATCGGATTTTCTCAAGATTGAGTTGGCTTTACCGGGAGTCGTTGAGCAGCGGAAAATTGCCGACTGCCTCGGCTCACTGGACGAATTGATCGCGCTTGAGGACCGGAAGCTTGAAACCCTGCGGCAGCACAAACAGGGACTGATGCAGCAGCTCTTTCCCCAGCCTGGAGAAACTGGACCGCGGCTGCGCTTCCCAGAGTTCGAGGATGCTCCGGAGTGGGAAGAGGTAACGCTCGGAACGCTTCTGGATCGGTCACCTGATTACGGCGTGAATGCTGCGGCGGTTCCCTTTTCCGAGAGCCTGCCAACCTACATCCGTATCACGGACATCAACGACGACGGCCAGTTTGAATCGAGTGCTCCGGTCTCAGTCGATATCGATGCCACTGATGAGCAGTATCTTGAGGATGGTGACATTGTGCTTGCACGTACTGGGGCCAGTGTTGGCAAGTCATATCGCTATCACGAGGCAGACGGTCGATTAGTTTATGCCGGATTCCTGATTCGGGTGAGGCCCAATCCGGAGCGGCTGTTGTCGCAATTTCTAGCCGCGTACCTGTCGACTTGGAGCTACTGGGATTGGGTTCGCTTCACATCAGCACGAAGTGGACAACCAGGAATTAACGGTACCGAGTATGCCTCGATGCCGCTCCCATTACCTCCAGACGGACGAGCTTTGACCGAGCAACGGAAGATCGCCGACTGCCTCGGTTCGCTGGATGACCGGGCTGCCGCGCAGGCACGTCGGATCGGCGCCCTCAAGACGCACAAGCAGGGCCTACTGCAGCAGCTTTTCACAAGTTCGGAGGAAGAAGCGCGATGAGCGAAACCAGCTACGCCGATCTTCCCCATCTCGCCGGGCACCTGCGGTCAGTGGTTGCCGACAAAGCCCAGAGGAGGCCCAGCAAGAGCCCGTTCGTACTGCTGTACGCCTTCAATGGGACCGGTAAGACACGACTGTGCACGACGTTCAAGGATCTCGGGAAAGTGGTGGACGCGGAAGGCGAGGTTCAGAGCCGAGACACTCTGTACTTCAACGCCTTCACCGAGGACCTGTTCTCATGGGACAACGACCTAGAGAACGACGAGCATCGCACGCTGAAGCTGAACGCGGCGTCCAGTTTCTTCATTGGGCTCAACGAGCTGGAAATCGAGAATCGTATCCGCCCGCTACTGGATCGCTACGCGGACTTCGATTTCAAGATCAACTTCGAATTTGACGAGCGGACTGGCAACATCACCAGCGCCGAGGTGACCTTCTCCCGCAGGGTACTGAGTGGCATGGGGGACGACGCGCGGACCGACGAGGTGGACGGCATCAAGGTCTCACGCGGCGAGGAGAACATCTTCATCTGGTGCTTCTTCCTTGCGATCCTTCAGCTCACGCTTGACGGGGCTGAGGCGTATAAGTGGGTCGAGCACGTCTACAT